>NZ_CAAAFT010000052.1:18527-18998 GCF_900634765.1 Candidatus Protofrankia californiensis
CTGTCCGGAGTGAACGCCACCGACCAGACCGAGTCGGTGTGGCCGGTCAGGGGTTTGCCTAGTGGGTGGGGGGCGGACGGGTCGGTCACGTCCCACAGTCGTACTGTGCGATCGTTGTTGGCGCCGGCGCTGGCCAGCGTGCGGCCGTCCGGGGAGAACGCCACCGCGAGCGCCGGGTCGGTGTGGCCGGTCAGGGGTTTGCCGAGTGGGTGGGGGGCGGATCGGTCGGTCACGTCCCACAGCCGCACCCTCCGGTCGGCACAGCCACTGGCCAGAGTGCGGCCGTCCGGGGAGAACGCCACCGAGTGCACCTGGTTGGTGTGGCCGGTGAGGGGTTGGTTGAGGGAGTGGGGTGTGGACGGGTCGGTCACGTCCCACAGTCGCACCGTCTTGTCGTTGCCGGCGCTGGCCAGCGTGCGGCCGTCCGGGGCGAACGCCACCGACCACACGGTGCTGGTGTGGCCGCTGAGG
>NZ_CAAAFT010000052.1:19023-25015 GCF_900634765.1 Candidatus Protofrankia californiensis
CCATCCGGGGAGAACGCCACCGACGGGACCCAGTCGGTGTGGCCGGTCAACGGCGGGCCCAGCGGCCGGGGGTTGCCAGCCGGTGCCTGCCGCGCGGAGGTAGCCGGTGCCGGAGGGTAGGCACTGGTCTCGCTCCGAGCAGACCTGACGGCGAAGAGAGTGCCGGTGACGGCGAGCAGCAGCAGGACGGCGGCGGAGATGCGGCGCCGCCGCGGCCCTCCGAGGATGCGGCCAAGGGGTCCTGGGGCGGACTGGCCACCCGTCGCCCCGTCCGGCGGCTGACCGCCGGCCGGGTGTGTGGGGAGCTCGCCGCTGCGGGGAGTCGTGCCGGCGGCCGGGCAGACAGCCCCCGGCGAGGGTGTCCGAACGGTCACCGGGTCAGCGGACCGTTCGCCGGCGGCGCGAACCTCATCGCTGAGACGAAGCAGGATCCCCGACCGCGCCGTCCACCGCGGCCCGTAGCTACGGGCCGCGGCACCGGCGAGATCACATGCGAACGTGTGCGCGGAGGGATACCGCGTTGCCGGATCCTTGGCCAGGACCCGCAGGACCACCTCGGCTACCCCCGCGGGCACCCCCGGCAGCGGCGGGGGCGTGGTGTGGAGATGGTGGTGATACAGGGCGTGAGGGGGCAGGGTCGGGTCAAACAGCGGTGCTCCCGCCAGCAGCTCATACAGGACCACCCCGAGCGTGTACAGATCGGTGGCCGGCCCCAGCCGGCCACCGACAAGCTGTTCGGGAGCCATGTACTTCGGCGTCCCGATAATCGCGCTCGCCGTAGCCGCCGACCCGGCGACAATCTTCGCGATCCCGAAGTCGGTCACCTTCACCAGACCGGCGGTGTCGAACAGGATGTTGTCCGGCTTGATGTCGCGGTGCAGCACCCCCTGAGCATGCGCACAGGTCAACGCCTCGGCCACGGCCAGACCAACCGCGCAGGCACCCTCCGCCGCCATCCCGGCCCGCCGGCGGGTCAGGGTCCCTCCCGCCAGCAACTCCATAACGATCAGACAGAGACCGTCGGTCTCGACATAGTCATAGACCCGGACCACATGCGGATGATCCATGCTGGCGAGGATCTGTGCCTCCGCGGCGAAACCGGCCGGCGCACCCTCCTGCCCCGCGGACAATACTTTGATCGCCACATCCCGGTTCAGGCGGCGGTGCCGCCCCGCCAGCACCAGCCCGAACGCGCCGGCACCCAGCCCAGCGCCCAGCTCATAGCCAGGTAACGCCGCCGCTACCTGCGCCCGGTCAACAAGCATGCGCAGATGGCCGCCGGACACCGACGACCCCGCCCCCGACCAGCACAAACCCGTCCATCATCCCCCCAGCAGACTGCCGCGATCCTAGACGAATAAGTCCGAAGTCTGGGCTGGTGGTGGCTGGGCATGGAGAGAAGGCGCCCAAGATCATGGTGTGACGCAAGACCTGGACACCCTCTTGACTGCATTCTACGTGAAGATCGACGACCGGATCGGAGAGAAGACCCGGTGGACGGGCAAGCCGCCGCTCTTGAGTGACTCCGAGCTCGTCTGCCTCGCGGTGGCCCAAGCCCTGCTCGGCCATCACTCCGAGGCCCGGTGGCTGCGCTACACGCGCACGCATCTGTCCGACATGTTCCCGTACCTGCCGGGGCAGTCGGGGTACAACAAGCGATTGCGCGCGGCGTTACGGGTCAGGCTGCCGCTCGGGGTATGCCACCACGAACGTGCAGCAACCACGAACTCACAGTTGCGTTATGGGAAAGCAAGACATGGCGGACCCTGCCTGAATGTTGATCAGACCGCCAGGGCGAGCTCGGTGAAGGCAGCCGACACCCGCAGGTGCGGTTCGGCCTCGACGCCGAGTTCGTAGTGGCCACGGCGGACGTTCTGTACGAACGTATGCCCCAAGCTGACCGTCTGGGCGGAACGGAGGCGTTTCAGCCCGCGCATCGGCCGTAGTCTTGCTTTCAGCTGGCTGTGGTCGGATTCGATCCGGTTGTTCGCCCGCCGGGCGTCGACGTGACGGGCGGCGGGCAGCAGCTCGTCCAGGATCCGCGGATAGACAGCAGCCTTATCGGTGGTGACCTCCACCGGCCTGCGGCTGAGGGAGGGGCGCCGTAGTAATACGGCGCCCCTACCCGGCGAGGCTACGCTGCGAGCCCGACCGGTTCGGCCTCGTGGGTGGGGTCGGGTACCAGCGGCGGAGTCTGCGGCTAGCGATCCTCTGGTCGCTAGCGTTGTTGAGGATGCGGGTCGGACTCGCGGGTGGAGATGGCCGCCTCGCAGCGGTGACGCTCACCCTGGCCAGGCTGCTGAGGTTACTCACCTCCCACGGTTTTTCCCGGTCTCGAAGACCGGGTCTGTGACGGTTCGTGGCAGGCTGGTCGGGTGAGCATGGGGGATCCTGTGGCTGCCCGAAACTCGTCCGGGGTTGTGACCTGAGACCTTTCGCGGGTGCGGGATCCCCGGTTCATGTCTTGGCAGGGTCGGCGGCAGCGTCACGACCGACGTCGGTGGTCGAACGGTGCGGCGGTGTGAAGGTGATCGAAATCGGAGGGGCGCGGCCGTCGAGGTGGGACCTCTGTGGCTCCTACTCGATCATCTGGCCGACTTTGGACTCTGCCTCGGTATGTGCACCTCGTGAGGCTGGCGGGACGGCTAGTTTCGTAATACATTTAGTGGGCGGATGTTCACCGGTCGGCGCGTAAGCATGGCATCGCCGACGCGGACAGCATCCACGCCGTCCAGCAGTTCCTGGTCGCCTATCCCCTTGGTGACGGTGAGGAGCCGCGCAGGGAGCTGCGGTTGGGCCCGGACCGGGCGGGCAACCTACTGGAGATCGTCGTCCTGCTCCTGGACGACGGCACGGACCTGGTCATCCATGCGATGCGGATGCGGTCCAAGTATCGGGATCTCCTGTCGTGATCAGGGAGAGGTGCGTCATGACGGACAGCAGTGAGAGGCCGCCTACGTCGAACGGTGTGCCGGTGACGGATGAACTGGTGGATCGGCTGGCGGCGGAGGCCGAGACCGGCTATGACGTTGCGGAGCTGCGTCGACGTGGGGGCCGCCGTCCGCTGGGGTCGGGTCCTGCAGATGTGGTGCCGGTGCGGCTGGACCCGGACCTGCGGGCGGCGCTTGCCGCGCGGGCGGCTACCGAGCATACGAACGCCAGCGACGTCATCCGTCAGGCGCTTCGTGCGTGGCTCGACGTCGCGTAGTGGTCGATGTCCCGCAGGGGTGCGGGGAACGGTCCCGACGATCGGCGTCGCGCTGGTGGGATGGCTCTGTTGCGTTATGGGAAAGCAAGACATGGCGGACCCTGCCTGAATGTTGATCAGACCGCCAGGGCGAGCTCGGTGAAGGCAGCCGACACCCGCAGCCGCGGGTCGGCGTCGACGCCGAGTTTGTAGTGGCCGCGTCGGATGTTCTGGACGAATGCATGCCCCAAGCTGACCGTCTGCGCGGAGCGGACGCGTTTGAGTCCGCGCATCGGCCACAGTCTTGCTTTCAGCTGGCTGTGGAGGAGCTCCTCGACGTCCCGGTACGACAGCGCGTAGCGCAGATACCAGCGGACCGCCAGCACGCTTCCCCTCAGGAGGGAACCGGAACCCGGCAAACTCCGATGCCGGGACTGGCTGACGGACAGCACGTCGGCGCATCACTCGATCATGCCTGGTCAGACGCCGAGACAGCGGACCTCAGCAACGCAACAGACCCCGGCTACGTCAGCCGAGCAACTCCGTAGTCCATAGTCCGCTGATGACCTCGGACCGCGGGCGGATTCGGGATGCCGGCCGGGAGGAGGGATGATGGCCACGGTGAGCCGAGTTGCGCAGCAGCCGGCCGACCCAGTCGGGCTGAGGTTCGCCAGCCGGTCGGGGCGGTGGGTGCTGGTGGCCACCGTGTTGGGATCCGCGATCGCATCGATCGACGCGACCGTGGTGGGTATCGCGCTGCCGGCGATAGGCCGGGATTTCCACACCGGCCTGGCGGCGCTGCAGTGGGTGGTCACGGCTTACACCCTCACCCTGGCCGGTCTGCTGCTGGTCGCCGGGGACCTGGGCGATCGGTACGGGCGCCGGCGGATATTCCTGATCGGGGTGGTGTGGTTCGTGGTGGCGTCGCTGCTGGGTGCGGTCGCCTCGAGCGCGCCAGTGCTGGTCGGCGCTCGCGCGTTGCAGGGCGTCGGTGCGGCGCTGTTGACGCCGGGCAGCTTGGCGATTCTGGAGGCGTCGTTCGTGCCGGAGGACCGCAGCCGGGCGATCGGGGCGTGGTCCGGGTTGGGCGGCGTGGCCACCGCGATCGGGCCGTTCCTGGGCGGGTGGCTGGTGCAGGCCGTGTCCTGGCGACTGATCTTCGTCATCAACGTGCCGGTGGCCGCCGCGGTCCTCGCGGTGGCCTGGTGGCACGTCCCGGAGTCCCGGGACCCGCAGGTGACCGGACGGGTCGACGTGGCCGGCGGCCTGCTGGTCACCCTCGGGCTGGTCGGACTGACCTACGGGCTGATCGAGGGCCCGAGCAGCGGCTGGACCAGCCCACCTGTGCTCGCCACGCTCGTCGGCGGCGCCGTCGCACTGGGCGTATTCGTTGGACGGGAACGCCGCACTCCCGCGCCGATGCTGCCGCTGGCCCTGTTCGCTTCCACCCAGTTCACCGCCACCAACGTGGTCACCTTCGCCGTCTACGGCGCACTCGGAGGCACCCTGTTCCTGCTCCCCATCCAGCTGCAGCAGGTATCCGGCTACAGCGCCCTGCAGGCCGGCATGTCCCTCCTGCCGCTCACCGCCATCATGTTGGCCCTCTCAGCCCGCTCTGGTGCGCTCGCCACCCGGATCGGACCGCGGCTGCAGATGAGCGTCGGCCCGTTCCTTGTCGGCACCGGCCTGGCGCTACTCGCCCGGATCGGCCCCTCCGGGGACTATCTGACCGAGGTGCTGCCCGCTGTGGTGGTGTTCGGCCTGGGCCTGGCCACCACGGTGGCGCCGCTGACCTCGACCGTGCTGGCCGCGGCCCCGGCCCGCCACGCCGGCATTGCCTCCGCGGTCAACAACGACGTCGCCCGCGCCGCCGGACTGATCGCTGTCGCCGTGCTCCCCGCCGCCGCGGGCATCACCGGCAGCGCCTACCTGCACCCGGTCCAGTTCGAGGACGGGTTCCGCACCGCGGTGTTCATCTCGGCGGGGCTGTGCCTGATCGGCGGCGTCCTGGCAGCCGTCACCATCTGCAACCCGCACCCGACCCCAACCATCGCCAGGCCGTCCGCACACCGGCTGCACTGTGCGCTGGACGCCCCGCCGCTACCGGATCCTCAGCACGCCACCGCGGCGGGATGACCGGTGACGGCACTGTTGCATTGGCGAAGTCCGCCATCTCGACGGCCGATCAGTCATGATCGAACGATGCGCCGACGTCGTGTCCGTCCACCGGTCCCAGCCTCTCCAGTTCGCCGGGTTCCGGTTCCCGCCCGAGGGGAAACGTACTGGCAGTGCGTTGGTACCGGCACTGTTGCATTCGCCGATTATCGGCGATCTTAACCGCAGATCTTCCCGTCGACGAAGCTCACGTGACCGCCTCACGGAGGCTTCAGACGCCCCAGAACGACCTTGGAGAACGCCTCCACCGGAAGATTTACGGCCAAGATCGGCTGATCCTGGTGGATGCAACAGCGCCATCCAGGGCCCCAGCAGGTCCGGGTTGGCGATCTCGGCTTTCTTGCGACCGCCACCAGCAGCCCGTACCCGATTTTTAGTCGGCTCTGTATCCGTCTCAAGCTCGGTGAGACCCCGCTGGATGGTGGTCTTGGAAGCGCCGGTGGCCCGCCGCGATTCCCCCGTAGCCCCAGGATCGCGCTTCGGTCGCCAATGCCATACGCCGGTCACGCTCATTCAGCCGTGGTAGCAAAATGTCCAGACGAGCGGCCGTCGCCGCGAACTCGGTAAACCTGTCAACCGACACAGGTGGGATAATATTGAAGCAATCACGAGGTATACCCAACACCTCGC
>NZ_CAAAFT010000053.1:0-2817 GCF_900634765.1 Candidatus Protofrankia californiensis
CACGCCCTCCCACCTGGCGACGACGAGGGTGGCTAGCGTGTTACCGCAGACGTTGGTGAGCGCCCGGCACTCGGACATGAACTTGTCGACGCCAAAGATCAGCATGATGGCCGCGACGGGGATCGTGCCTACCGTCGACAGCGTCGCCGCGAGGACGATGAACCCGGACCCAGTGACTCCGGCGGCGCCCTTGGAGGTCAGCAGCAGCACCCCCACGATGGTGAGCTGCTCTCCGAGCGAGAGGTCAACCCCGACGGCCTGCGCGAGGTAAAGGCTGGCGAGTGTGAGGTAGATGCAGGTCCCATCCAGATTGAACGAGTATCCAGTGGGCACGGTCAGCCCGACTACCTGGCGCGGCGCGCCGAGCGTCTCGAGTTTACTCATGATCTGTGGAAGGACCGACTCGGAGGACGACGTCCCGAGAACGACCAGAAGCTCTTCTTTGATGTAGCGGAGCAGCTTGAAGATGTTCACACCGATGGTGCTGGCAATCGTGCCGAGCACGACGACGACGAAGAACAGCGACGTTCCGTAAAAGACCGCGACAAGCTTTCCGAGACTGGTGAGGGTGTCTAGGCCGTACTTGCCGATGGTGAAAGCCATTGAGCCGAACGCACCGACCGGTGCCGCGTACATGACGATCCGGAGAACTCCGAACATGATGCGGCCGACTCTCTCGACCCCGCCGGCGATCGCGACTCCTTGCTTTCCGGCAAGATTCAGCGCGATGCCGAAGAGCACGGCGAAAAACAGCACCTGAAGGACCTTGCCATCGGCGAAGGCGCCGACGACGCTGTCCGGCACGAGGTCGGCCAGATGGTCGCCCCAGCCCTGCGACGTACCTTGCGAGATGTAACCGCTGACGGTGCTGTTCACCGTCAGCGTGGCCGGGTCGGCGTGTACGCCGTCACCAGGTCGCAGCACGTTCATCACGACGAGTCCGAGGACCAGGGCCACGCTCGTCACGAGCTCGAAGTAGGTGACGGCCTTCAGCCCCACCCGGCCCACCTTGCGAAGGTTCTCAACCTGTGCGATGCCGCCGACAACCGTGCAGAACACGATCGGAGCGATGACCATCTTGATCGCGTCGACGAAGGTCGTTCCCAGCGGTTGCAGGTCGACACCGACCCCGGGCGCGAAATTGCCCACCAGGATCCCCGCGACGATGCCTACCAGTACCCAGACGTAGATCTGGCGGTACCACTTGCGTCGTCCGGGGGCCGAGCGTACAGCAGACGACGGTCTGCCGGCCGTCGGTGGCTCTAACACTGACGGTGACGCTGACGCGGCCATGGCAACCTCCTTGTCGGACGGGCCACCGTGCTGCCCGCCCTCGTGGCGTGGCAGCTACGGTGACCGCACTCACACCAAAGGTCGCGGTTTCGGTCGTAGTGTTCATGCCTGCCCGGAACGGGAACGTTCGTTCGTGCCTGGTACTGCTCCACGGCCGCCTGCACACTGGGCCGATGACCGGTTCGTCCAGCGGTGCCCCCGAGCGCGTCGGTGGTCGCGGCGCGCTACGGGGTCGCCGCAGTATCGCGGGTCAGGTGCTCGTCCTGCAGGTCACGCTAGTGGTGCTGCTCGTCGTGGCCGCGGTCGCCGCGTCGGTGCTCCAGGCCCGGCACACGGCGCGACGCCAGGCGGTGGATCGCGTCGTCGCGGTCGCGGAGACCTTCGCCCACGCTCCAGGCATGGTCGCCGCGCTGCGATCGACCGAGCCGAGTTCCACGCTGGAGCCACTGGTCGAGGCCGCCCGGGTCCGGACCGGGGTTGACTTCCTCGTCGTGATGAACCCGGCTGGAACGCGTTACACCCACCCCGACCCGAGTCGCATCGGGCAGCCGTTCCTCGGCCACATCGAACGGGCACTACGAGGCGTAGCGTTCACCGAGACCTACTCGGGGACGCTGGGCCCGTCGGTACGAGCGGTCGTGCCGGTAACCACAGGCGACGGGACGGTCGTCGGCCTGGTCGCCGCAGGCATCACAGTCGCCAACATCAGCGAGACTGCGGGCCGCCAGCTGCCGGTGTTGCTGGCTGCCGGGCTGGGTGCGCTCGCGCTCGCGGTTGGCGGCACAGTGCTGGTCAACCGACGCCTTCGGCGGCAGACTCGCGGCCTCGGCCCGGTGGAGATCACCCGAATGTACGAACACCACGACACGGTGCTGCACGCCGTCCGGGAGGGGGTTCTCATCATCGACGACCAGGCCAAGGTGCTGTTGGCCAACGACGAGGCCCGCCGGCTGCTCGATCTTCCGGTGGACGCCCAGGGCCGGCGGGTGGCGGAACTCGGCCTCGATCCAGCCACGGCGGAGCTGTTCGGCAGTGGTCGCCAGGCCGAGGACGAGGTGCTGCTCGCCGGCAACCGGATGCTCGCGGTCAATGCGCAACCCACCGTCCGTGACGGGAAGCCGCTCGGCACCGTCGCGACGGTCCGAGACACCACCGAGCTGCGGGCGCTGACCGGCGAGCTTGATGCCGTGCGGGGCCTGGCTGACGCGTTGCGTGCCCAAAGCCACGAGGCCGCAAACCAGCTTCACGTGGTGGTGGCCCTGGTGCAGCTCGACCGGTTGGACGAGGCCATCGAGTTCGCCACCGCCGGGCTCGCCGGGTCGCAGCAGCTCACTGACCGGCTGCTCGGCGCCGTCGACGAGCCCGTCCTCACGGCGTTGCTGCTCGGCAAGACCGCCCAGGCGGCCGAGCGAGGCGTGGACCTCGTCGTCACCGACGACACCCGGTTCGAGATGTTCGACATCGAGTCGGCGGAGCTTGTGACGGTCGTCGGCAACCTCATCGACAACGCGATCGAGGCCGCAG
>NZ_CAAAFT010000053.1:3157-4740 GCF_900634765.1 Candidatus Protofrankia californiensis
CACCCGGTTCGAGATGTTCGACATCGAGTCGGGGGAGCTTGTGACGGTCGTCGGCAACCTCATCGACAACGCGATCGAGGCCGCAGCAGCCGGTGACCCCCCACGGCGGGTGACAGTCGCCGTGTGTAGCGACCACGACGGCCTCATGGTCCGGGTCGCCGACAGCGGTCCCGGCCTCGACCCGTCGCAGGTCGCGGCGGCGTTCGAACGAGGTTGGACCACCAAGGCGAGCACGTCGAGCGGCGACGGGGGACACGGTCGAGCACGTGGCCTCGGGCTCGCCCTGGTCCGCCAGGTCGTCCGGCGCCACGGCGGCCAGATCGAGGTGGGGCGCGAGTGCGGCGCGGTGTTCACTGTCCGCATCCCTCGGCAGGACGCGACAGAGCCGGCACGACGCGCAACTGCCGGCCTGACGACGCCATGACTACCGTGACCGGCGAGCCCATCCGCACCCTGGTCGTCGAGGACGACCCGATCATCGCAGACGCGCACCGCAGCTACGTCGAACGGCTTCCCGGGTTCGTCGTCGCCGGCGTCGCCACCAGCGGCCGCCACGCACTCCGCCTCGCCGGCCTGGGTAACGTCGACCTCGTACTGCTGGACTTCGTCCTGCCCGACATCGGCGGGCTCGACATCTGTCGCGCCCTGCGCGGTGGCGGCGCACTGGTGGACATCATCGCGGTGACCTCGGCGCGTGACCTGCCCACGGTCCGGTCGGCGGTTGCATACGGGGTGGTCCAGTACATCGTCAAACCGTTCACCTTCGCCGCGTTCCGTGACCGCCTCGAACGGTACACGGCCTATCGGATGCAGGTCACTGCGGACGCCGACCTGGACCTACTCGGCCAGCGCGACGTCGACCGCGCCCTGGCGACGTTACGCAGCGCCGACCTCGACACCGTCCAACAGCCGAAAGGACTGTCGACGGACACCTTGGACGCCGTCGTCAGCTGCCTGCGTAAGGCCGACGCCCAACCTGGCACGGCGGATATGAGCACCGCGGACGTGGCGGCCGAGGTCGGCATTTCACGCGTCACCGCACGGCGCTACCTGGAACGACTCGCCGATCAACGACTGGCGACACGCTCGAGCCGCTACGGCAGCTCCGGACGTCCGGAACACCTCTACCGGTGGACAGGCAGTTGATTGGCCTGCGACCAGCTGCGCCGGCACGCCTCGGAGCGCATCATACGGCTGGACACTTGAGATGGTTGCAGTTCGAACGTCGCCTGCGTCTTACCGACGCCGTTGGGTCCGTTGAGCCAGATGAGCACGGTCTCCTACTCGCCAGGAAATTCCGCCGCGACGAGATCAGTGTGGATAAAATCCTCACCCTTGAACAACAGCGGTTCGCGTCGTTGAGCCACGAGTGCGTACGCGAAGCAGTCGCCGAAGTTCAACCGGGCAGGGCTGCCAATGCCCCTACCGAAGTCTCGGTAGGCCTGCCGGGCGAGCGTCGCGTGTTCCACCGTCACCGCGACCACTTCTACGTCGGCCACTCTGACGAGTTCGTCGAACCGGCGGCTCGCAACCGGGTCACGAGCCGAGTCGACAACTACAGCGGCCTTCACGTAGTTCACGGC
>NZ_CAAAFT010000054.1:0-6084 GCF_900634765.1 Candidatus Protofrankia californiensis
GTCGTCAGGCGGTTACGCATCCGCGCGAAGGCTATCAAGGGCACTGTCAACTTGGTCTGATAGCCTGAAAATGATCTTCGGGTTGTTTGTCGTCGGGGAGGGACTGCTCGTGGAAGCCGGAACGCCGTCGTACAAGGGCTACCGGTACCCAGCAGAGATCATCAGCCACTGTGTGTGGCTATACCACCGCTTCCCGCTGAGCTTCCGCGAGGTCGAAGAACTCATGCTCGTCCGCGGGGTGGTCGTCTCCCATGAGACGGTCCGGCAGTGGTGTGCGACGTTCGGGCCCGCCTACGCTCGGAGCTGCGCCGCCGCAAGCCCCAGGCCGGCGACAAGTGGCATCTCGACGAGGTGTTCGTGAAGATCAACGGCAGGTGGCGGTACCTGTGGCGGGCGGTCGATCAGAACGGCAACGTCCTGGACGTCCTGGTCCAGTCTCGGCGCGACACCAAGGCGGCCACGCGCTTCTTCCGTAAACTCCTCAAGCGCCAGTGCCGCACGCCGAGGGTACTGGTCACCGACCAGCTGCGCAGCTACGGTGTCGCCCACCGGGAGATCATGCGCTCGGTGAAGCACCGCTGCTCGAAGTACCTGAACAACCGGGCGGAGAACTCCCACCAGCCCACCCGCCAGCGTGAACATGCCATGAAAGGCTTCCGTTCACCCAGCGCAGCCCAGAAGTTCCTGTCAGTGTTCAGTGCGATCTCGCCGCACTTTCGACCCCGCCGTCACTGTCTCACCGTTACCGACTACCGCGCCGAGATGACCGCCCGTTTCACGATCTGGAATGAGATCACTGGCGTATCCGCGGCAGCCTGATCACAGCGCCGACACACGGTCCTACCCGGCCCCGACACGTCCCAACACAGCCTCACCCCAACCAAGTTGACAGCGCCGCCGGAGGATCTCCGAGTTGTGGGGCGACGAGCGCGGAGTCTGCCCCACGGGATTAGGGTTCGAGCCCCCATCCCCGCTACCCTGAGTGGTATACAGTTGACCCGCGTGAACAGGCTACTTTTTGATCGTCTTCGTTTCTGCGTTGATGGTCGGTCGCTCGAGTGCTGGCAATCGGCTATTTATCCACCGGTAGAGGTGTTCGGGTCGTCCGGAGCTCCCGTAGCGTTGGGATCGGCTCACCAGGCGTTGGTCCGTGAGCCGTTCAAGGTATCGCCGCGCGGTGACGCGAGAGATGCCGACCGCAGCCGCCACGCCGGCGGCGCTGAGATCCGCGGCGCCAGGTTCGGCGGCAGCTCTGCTGAGGTAGGCGACAACAGCGTCGAGGGTTTCCGCCGACAGACCTTTCGGCTGGTCGACGGTGTCGGATTCGGCACTCCGTAGTGTGGCTAGGGCTCGGTCCACGTCTCGCTGGCCGAGGACGTCTGCATCCGTGTGCGCGGTGATCTGGGTCCGGTAGGCCGCGTAGCGCTCGAGGCGGTCACGGAACACTGCGAAGGTGAACGGCTTGACGATGTACTGGACAACACCGTACGAGACCGCCGAGCGGACGGTGGGCAGGTCGCGCGCTGACGTTACTGCGATGACATCGAGCGGCGCGCCGCCGCCGCGCAGTGCGCGGCAGATGTCGAGCCCGCCGATGTCGGGTAGGCAGAAGTCGAGCAGGACAAGATCGATATTGCCCAGGCTGGCGAGGTGAAGGGCGCGACGGCCGCTGATGGCCACGTCGGTGACCACGAACCCGGGAAGCTTCTCGACATAGCTGCGGTGGGCGTCGGCGATGACCTGATCGTCATCGACGACCAGCGTACGGATCGGCTCGCCAGGCAGGCTCATCATCGCGTAGGCAACCTCATCGGGTCAGAGTCATCGCGTGGCCATGGACACCGCCGTGTTGCTGAGGGATGCGGACAGTGAACACCGCGCCGCCGTCGCGACCCACCTCTATCTGGCCGCCATGGCGCCGGACGACCTGCCGGACCAGAGCGAGCCCGAGGCCTCGCCCGCGCGCCGCCTCGCCACTCGACGTGCTCGTCTTGGTGGTCCAGCCGCGTTCGAACGCCGCCGCGGCCTGTGTTGGATCGAGGCCAGGACCAGTGTCTGCGACCCGGACCGTCAGGCCGCCGGTCTCGGTACGCACCGAGACCGTCACCCGCCTCGGCGCCTCTCCGGCGACCGCGGCCTCGATTGCGTTGTCGACGAGGTTGCCAACGACCGTCACCAGCTCAGCCGCCTCGACGTCGAAGAGCTCGAACCGGGTGTCGTCGGTGACGACGAGTTCCACGCCGCGCTCGGCCGCCTGGGCAGTCTTGCCGAGCAGCAGGGCCGCCAAGACGGGCTCGTCGACGGCGGTCAGCACCCGGTCAGCGAGCTGCTGTGAGCCGGCGAGCCCGGCGGTGGCGAACTCGACGGCCTCGTCCAGCCGATCGAGCTGCATCAGGGTGACCACGATATGAAGCTGGTTTGCGGCCTCGTGGCTCTGGGCGCGCAACGCATCCGCCATACCCCGGACCGCGTCAAGCTCGCCGGTCAGTGCTTGGAGTTCGGTGGTGTCCCGGATCGTCGCGACGCTGCCGAGCGGCTTCCCGTCGCGGACGGTGGGCTTCTGGTTGACCGCAAGCATCCGGTCGCCAGCCAGCAGCACGGTGTCCTCGGCTGGACGACCACTGCCGAGTAGGTCCACCGCCGCCAGATCAAGGCCAAGTTCCGCGACCAGCCGCCCGTGGGCGTCCGGCGGAAGGCCGAGGAGCCGACGGGCCTCGTCGTTGGCCAGCAGCACCCGAGCCTGGTCGTCAACGATGAGAACCCCTTCCCGAACGGCGTGCAGCACTGTGTCGTGATGTTCATACATCCTGGTGATCTCCACCGGGCCGAGGCCGCGAGTCTGCCACCGAAGGCGTCGGTTGACCAGCATCGTGCCACCCACCGCCAGCGCGACGGCAGCCAGTCCGGCAACCAGGAGTACCGGGAGTTGTCGGCCGGCCGTCTGACCGACGTTCTCGACGGTGATGCCTGCGGCGACCAGAGCGGCAACCGTCCCATCGCTGGCAGTGACCGGCGCGACCGCGCGTACTGACGGGCCCAACGTCCCCGAGTAGGTCTCGGTGAGCACCTCGCCTCGTACCGCCGGTTCGATGTGTCCGAGGAACCGCTGTCCGATTCGGGCCGGGTCGGGGTGGGTGTACCGGATCCCGACCGGGTTCATCACGACGAGGAAGTCGACCCCAGTTCGGGCTCGGGTGGCCTCGGCCAGCGGCTGCAGCGAAGCACTCGGATCGGCCGAGCTCAGGGCTGCGACCATCCCTGGCGCATGGGCGAAGGTCTCGGCGACCGCGACGGCGAGATCCCGTGCCTGGCGTTCCGCCGTGCGCCGGGCTTGTAGCACCGAGGCGGCAACCGCAGCCACCACGAGCAGTACTACCACCGTGATCTGTAGGACGAGCACCTGGCCCGCGATGCTGCGCCGGCTCAGCCGCGCGCCGCGGCCGCCGCTGGGGTCGTCCGCGCCACCGGGTGTTGCGGTCATTGACCCAGTGTGCCGGCCGGGACCAGCTGGTACCAGACACGACCGACGCCCGCCGACGGCGAGCGTGAACATTACGACCAAAACGGCGACGCCTGATTTGAGTGCAGTCACCCTAGCGCCACCATACGGGGCGGACCCATGGAACGGCCCGCCCGGCCAGGAGGCTCGCATGACCACGACGTTATTGGCTCCGTCGCGGACGGCACCCGCACACCGGCGCTGGTACCGGCAGCTTTATGTCTGGGTGCTGGCGGGCATCGTCGCCGGGATATTGGTGGGCTACTTCTCCCCGGGAGTCGGTATCGCTCTTCAGCCACTCGGCACAACTTTTGTCGATGCCATCAAGATGGTCATCGCTCCGATCGTGTTCTGCACAGTGGTAGGCGGTATGGCGCAGGTCGAGAACTTGCGCAAGGTGGGCCGGGTGGGGTTGAAGGCGTTCACCTACTTCGAGCTCGTGACCACCGTCGCGCTGGTGCTTGGGCTCGTCGTGATGAACGTGTTGCGTCCCGGTGACGGCGTCAACGCCAACCCGGACACGCTCTCGGTCAACCAGACCGTCGGCGGGTACATCGCACAGGGCGAGTCGAAGGGCTGGGGCGACCACCTGGCCGACATTGTACCGGACAGCGTGGTCGGCGCGTTCGCCGAAGGCAAGGTCCTCCAGGTGCTGTTCTTCGCCATATTGTTCGGCATCGCGCTGAACCTCGCCGGCACGCAAGGTGCCGCAGTCGCCGGCGGAATTGAGCGGGTCGGCCGCATCATGTTCCTGGTACTGCGGTTCGTCATGTACGCGGCGCCGGTCGGTTCGTTCGGGGCCATGGCCTTCACCATCGGCAAGTACGGGCTCGACACCCTCACCAGCCTCGGAAAGCTTGTCGCGGTTTTCTACGGCACGTCGCTGTTCTTCGTCGTCGTCGTGCTCGGCACGATCGCCGCCACCATCGGCGTAAACATCTTCAAGCTGCTGCGATACATCCGAGAAGAGCTCCTGATCGTCCTTGGGACATCGTCCTCCGAATCAGTCCTTCCGCAGATCATGACAAAACTGGAGAGGCTTGGAGCGCCACGCCAGGTCGTGGGTCTCACGGTGCCTACCGGGTATTCTTTCAACCTGGACGGGACCTGCATTTACCTCACGCTCGCCAGCCTGTACCTCGCCCAGGCGGTCGGCGTCGACCTCTCGCTCGGCGAGCAGCTCACCATCATCGGTGTGCTGCTACTGACCTCCAAGGGCGCTGCCGGGGTCACCGGCTCCGGCTTTATCGTGCTCGCGGCGACGCTGTCGACGGTCGGGACAATTCCGGTCGCAGCCATCATGCTGATCTTCGGGGTCGACAAGTTCATGTCGGAGTGCCGGGCGTTCACCAACGTCTGCGGTAACACGCTCGCCACACTTGTCGTGGCGAACTGGGAAGGCGTCCTCGACAAGGGACAGATGCGAAAGGCGCTGAACGCGGGTCCGGACTACATACCGGACGTCGCCGACAGGCTCGACGTGCCGGAGACCGTCGAGACCGGCGAGCTGCCTAAGTACTGGTCCGAAAATAAGAGGTGAGTGGGACGCGATGTCGCACAATGTGAGTGAGACGATCGGATGGAGGGTCGACGTGATCGACGATACGTCTCCAGGCTAGTGTCCCGGTCCTGAGATCTGCGCTCTTATGAGACCTGCGTTGTCATAGAGGTATGGCAGGCAAGCCGAGACTCCCGCTCGTGCTCACCGAGACCGAGCGGCAAACGCTTGAGGGGTGGGCCAGCCGGCGCAGGACCGCGCAGGGCCTGGCGCAGCGGGCACGCATCGTGTTGAGGTGCGCGGATAACACGACGAACAAGGCCGTGGCCGCGGAGATGGGGATCACCCGGGAGACGGTCGGGCGGTGGCGCAACCGGTTCGTCCGGGACCGGTTCGCCGGGCTCAGCGACGAGCCGAGACCGGGCGTGCCACGCATGATCACCGACGCCCAGGTCGAAGAAGTCGTGGTCCGCACGCTGGAAGAGGTGCCCGAGGGCACCACCCACTGGTCCAAACGCGCGCTCGCGAAGCGGGTCGGGATCTCCCCGACCAGCGTGCACCGGATCTGGCGGGCCTTCGGCCTCACGCCCTGGGCGGTCGAGGAGTTCAAGATTTCCACCGACCCGTTCCTAATCGACAAGGTCCGGGACGTGGTGGGCCTGTACCTGGCCCCGCCGCAGAACGCGGCGGTCTTCTCCGTCGACGAGAAACCACAGATCCAGGCCTTGGAACGGACCGCGCCGGTGCTGCCGATGGTGCCGGGCACACCGGAGCACCGCAGCCACGACTACCACCGCCACGGCACCGTCGACTTGTTCGCGGCGCTGCACACCGCCACCGGCACGGTGATCGGTGCAACCTCCACCCGGCACACCGCCGAGGACTTCACCCGGTTCCTCGCCGAGATCGACCGGCAGGTCGAGCCGGGCCTGACGGTCCACCTGATCTGTGACAACCTCTCCACCCACAAGGCTCCCGCCGTGCACCGCTGGCTGGTCGAGCACCCGCGGTTCCAGCTGCACGTCACCCCGACCTACTCGTCCGGGTCTGTTGCGTTATGGGAAAGCAAGACATGGCGGACCCTGCC
>NZ_CAAAFT010000054.1:6216-12647 GCF_900634765.1 Candidatus Protofrankia californiensis
CCCCGACCTACTCGTCCGGGTCTGTTGCGTTATGGGAAAGCAAGACATGGCGGACCCTGCCTGAATACTGGTCAGACCGCCAGGGTGAGCTCGACGAAGGCAGCCGACACCCGCAGCCGCGGGTCGGCGTCGACGGCGAGTTCGTAGTGGCCACGGCGGATGTTCTGCACGAAGGCGTGCCCGGAGCTGACGATCTGGGTGGAGCGGAAACGTTTGAGCCCGCGCATCGGCCGCAGTCGGGCTTTCAGCTGGCTGTGATCGGATTCGATCCGGTTGTTCGCCCGCCACGCGTCGATGTGACAGGCGGCGGGCAGCAGCTCGTCGAGGATCCGCGGATAGGAAGCGGCCTGGTCGGTGGTGACTTCGACCGGCCGGCGGCCGTGAGACAGAGCGCGGGTGAAGAAGCGGCGGCCTGCGGCCAGATCGCGGTGGTCGGAGGCGAGGACGTCGATGACCTGCCCGTACTGGTCGACCGCCCGGTACAGATAGATCCACCTGCCCGAGACCTTCACATACGTCTCATCGACGAACCACCGATCCCCAGGAATGTGCCGGCAGGGCCGAGCGACGTCGATCAGCAGCGGGATGAACCGCTGTACCCACCGATAGACGGTCATGGTCGACGACCAGGCAGCGTTCGGCGAGGAGCTCTTCGACGTCCCGGTATGACAGGCTGTAGCGGAGGTACCAGCGGACCGCCAGCACGATCACCTCGGGCGGGAAGCGGAATCCGGTGAACTCCGAGGCGGGGACCGGTGGACGGACGGCACGTCGACGCATCCATCGATCATGACTGATCAGACGCCGAGACAGCGGACCTCGCCAACGCAACGGACCCTGCGGGCGTACCCCCACGATCTGACCGACCAGATCAAACAGGCCACACAAGAGATCATGGTCATATGTCTTGACAAATTCCATTCGATCGTATGACCATTCTTGTGACCGGAGAATGGTATCGTGGGGAAGTTCGCCGGATTCGTCCGACAGACGTGTCCATCTGAACACTTTCCGCTATACAGATCTTGTGGAGGAGCGATGCTCGTTCAGCTTCCGCCCTCACCTGCCATGCGGCGTGAGCCATGGACCGTACTCGGAGACGACGGCCCGGTCGCGCCGACCGAGCCGTATCAGGCGCACCTGACCAACATCGAGCGATCCCCGAACACCGTGCGGGCGTACCCCCACGATCTGACCGAATGGTTTGTCTTCCTGGCCCGGCAGGGGCTGGATTGGCAGGAGGCGCAGATGGAGGCGGATGCCTCGCTGCTCAACATGTATTCCCGGCGGGCGAGATACCCGATGAACCGCGTACCTATGGCTCGACCGAGCGACCACACGATGGCAGAAGACCTTGATCCTTACGTTGATCAGCGAGTTTCGACCGAGCTGATTCGCGGAGCGGTCGTGCGGAGGGTGCCCATCGAGGTCCACGGTGTGTACCCGGCCCATTTCAATTTGGTTGCCACGGCGCTGGGACGACGGGTGCAACAGTCGCTCGGCTCAAATCAGCAGCCGGACAAGATACTCAATGGCGTGCGGCCCGAACTGTTCAAAGCACACGATCCTTACGGCCAGGAGTTGCTATGCATCGCGGTGCCTCCAGGACATGACTACGTGACTCACTACGCCAGCCTTGTCGCACACGCGATGAGCCGGTACACCCGCCCTACCGGGCAGTTGCTGCGGGTGTGGCACTATCCGGACGCGGAGCACGCAATCGCCGAATGGACGGGGCTTAACGAATCGCTCGTCAACGGTGCTGAAACTGTCGTGCTCGGCAAGATAGAATTGCTTTCCGACATTCTCGGTAGTGTCGGTTATCACCGCATCGAGCATCAGGCGACACCGTATTATGACGCCTCGACCTTCAGCCGACCAAGGGGTCGGCGAGTCACATTGCTGGGGGTGCGGTTCAGTTACTGGGGATCTATCGGTGGCCGACTGGCGCGGCAATGCTGCAACTTGGGTGCCCGTGAGATCATCTATGTGGGGAAGTTGGGGACGCTCGACGAACCGAAGGATATCTACAACAGACTTTTTGTGCCCTCGCGATACGGGTTGCTGTCCGGTATACGGGTGCGCCAGGTATCGGACGGGCCGCCGAATCTGCTCCTCGATCGAGTGCCGGCGCTGGACAGTGGCCTCCATGTGTCGGTGCCGACGGTCCTGGAGGAGGACCACGCCCAGCGTGAGGTCGCGCGGCTGTTGGGCGCACGGACGATGGACAACGAGCTGGCACAGATGGCACTGGCTGTACACGAGTGGAATATCGACACTGGCGGATCGGTGTCATTCAGCGGGCTGCATTACGCGACAGATTACCTGCGCTGCCGTGAGGAAACCGACGTCGAAGTACCGTACTCGCTCGCTCGGGGCCGCAGCCTCGAAGCTTGCAGGAAACGTCGACGTGCGGAGCGGCTCATCGGCTATTGCCTATGCAGTTACTTC
The DNA here is from genome assembly GCF_900634765.1 of Candidatus Protofrankia californiensis. NCBI lineage: Bacteria > Bacillati > Actinomycetota > Actinomycetes > Frankiales > Frankiaceae > Protofrankia > Candidatus Protofrankia californiensis. The sequence goes on from NZ_CAAAFT010000054.1 coordinate 8,668, forward strand.
GCCGACAAGGAGGTGGCCGCGGCATGACCGATTTCGCGACGTCGGCCCAGTGGTATTTCGACCCGCGGGTGAGCAGCTTGGCCGCCCCTGGCCGGCGCCCCCGTCCCCGTGGAGTCTTGGACCTCTCGCGCAACGAACTGATCCATCCAGCGCTCGATCCGTTGATAGCCACGTTGCTGAAGGAAGTTCCGTCGACGGCCGTGACCAAATACCCGATCTACTCGGAACTCATCACCGAACTGGCCGATGTTGCGGACTGCTCTCCTGAGGAATTGGAGATCTTCCCTGGATCCGACGACGCGATAGGAGTGATCATCGATGCGTTTGCCGTCCAATCGGGCTCCTTGATCCTGCAAGATCCCACCTATCCGGCCTACCGGTATCACGCCCAACTGCGAGGCATCGACGTTCTTCCTTGGCTGCCGCGGCCTGGCGAGCTGTCCTTTGCGGCGGTCGACGCCGTGCGGGCCATGGAACGCACGCCGTCGACCGTCCTCGTCGTGACCGACCCGCACGGCATGCTAGGCAGGTCCCTCGGCGATGAGGCCATGATGGCCCTTGCCGCTGTGGCCGATCTTCATGGACATCTGCTCGTACTCGACCAGTGTTATCAAGCCTTTCGCGGGGAAGACAGACTCCAGCCCGTCCGCGGATGGGACAACATCGTACGGATCGGATCCTTTTCCCAGAGCGCCGGGCTGGCCGGGATGCGTTTGGGTTACGTCATCGGCGCACCATCAAAGATCGACTATCTCCGCCGATGGCGTCGGGCTGCCGCTGTGTCCGGCGCTACTGCCTGGATGGCACTTAAATTGCATCGTAACCGTAAGAAGGAACTCGACGCGATCCGGGAAGACATCATCGACGGACGCGAGTGGCTCGCCGGCCAGGTGGCCGGCTTGGAGAAAGGATTTTCGCCGTTGGCAAGTGACGCCAACTTTCTCACCGTGGATGTCGGCGAACCGGACGATGCACGCCGTCTCAAAGACCATCTCGCCAGGAACGGCGTGATGGTCCGCTCCCACGAAGATCACACAGGTTTCGCGTCACTTCTTCAGTTCACCGCCGCACCGGTATCCCTGCTGCATCAAGTCGTCGCGGCACTGACGACTTTTGACGCCGCACAATGAATGCAATCACGGAGGATATCCGATGATAACCGAAACCGCCGCCGCCGCATACAAGGACCATGTTCGCGAGACCTGGAAAAAAGGAGATTACGCGAAACTTGCCACACGCGTAATGCCGATCGCTGAACACCTGTGCCAGAGCGCTGACATTCGACCCGGCAAGGCTGTGCTGGACGTCGCGACCGGCACGGGAAATGTCGCAATTGCAGCCGCGCGCAGAGGAGCCTCCGTGAGCGCTGTCGACCTCACCCCACGCATGGTCGACCTGACTATCGAACGCGCGCAGACGGAAGGCTTGGCTATTCGCACTGTCCTGGGAGATGCTGAAGATCTTCCGTTCCCGTCTGCATCTTTCGATGCTGTCCTGTCAGTCTGCGGGCTTTGGTGGGTGCCGCGACCGGATATCGCTATCGCGGAAGCACGCCGGGTACTGCGGCCCGGGGGTGTCGTGGGGCTAGCCGGATTCACGCCCGGAAGCTATTTTGGTCAGGTCGAGGAGATCCTCAAGGCTTACCGACCGCTGCCGGACGGTGTGCCGGAGCGCAATGACTGGGCCAACGAAGCAGTGGTCATCACCCGGCTCGAGCGACACTTCACCGACGTGATGACGTTCACCGCGACTGTCCCGTGGAACTTCGCGTCCGCTGGGGTTGCCACAGAGTTCTTGTTCACCAACTCCGCGTCCCATATCGCGGCCTGCAGTGGTCTAGATCCGGCACAGGTGCACAAGCTCACCGCCGAGGTCGAACAGCTCACCACAAGGTCATCGACGACATCTGACGGCATCCGTATCGACCAGGAGTACATGATCCTGCTCGGAAAGGTCCCGGCGTGACCGCGACCGCCCGAACACCCGTACTGAACATCAACTTCATGTCGCCGGAGGTGGTCGCCGACCCGTTTCCGGTCTATGAGCGAATCCGGTTGCTCGGCAGGTGTGTTTATAACGGATTGGCCGACGTGTGGATGGTGACCGGATACGATGACGCAGTCGCGATTCTCCGGGATCCCTCCCGTTACTCCTCGCGGGTACTCGCCGATGAGAAATTCGGACCGTGGTACGACGGTGCAGCCACCATGCTGGGCAGCGATCCACCCGACCACGACCGGCTACGTTCCGCGCTGCGCCCCTGCTTCACAGTACGCGCCGTGTCACGCTGGGAACCGCTCGTCCGCGCCACTGTCGAGGAGGTGTTCGCCGCCCTGCAGGAGCCACTACGCGACGGGGAACCCATTGACATGCTCACTGGCGTGGCGTTCCCACTCGCCGCCCTGGTCACATGCAGGATGCTGGGCGTCCCGGAGTCGGACAGCAGCCAGGTCATTCGGTGGACACACGAGATGGCCGTCGGCAGCGTTGCCGCGGTGTTGGCTGACACCGAGCCGACGGCCGCGGCACTCTACCGCAATGCGGTGAGCGCGGGGAGGGCGTTGGCGGACTATACCCGCAGCAGACTGGCCAGTGAGGCGCCGGCCGAGGACAGCCTGCTAGCGCACCTGCTGGCAGCCCATCGCACGGGAACCCTGACCAGACCGGAGGTCGTCGCCACCTGTGTACTACTCCTTCTGGCGAGTACCGAGACCATGGCCAAGCTGATCGCCAACGCGATCGTGCTGATCGCCGCGCATCCCGACCAGCGCCGTGCCCTGCTTGCCGACCGCTCACTCACCGGAGCCGCCGTGGAGGAGGTTATCCGGTTCAGTGGACCGGCGCAGTTCGACCCCAGAACGGTGACCGAGGATACCGCGATCGGTGCGGTCTCCCTGTCACCCGGCGAAACGGTCTGGGTCTTGACGGCTGCGGCAGGCCGCGACCCCATCCGCTTCCCCCATCCAGAGCGGTTCGATATCACTCGCTCACCCAATCAGCACCTCGGATTCGGTCATGGAATCCATTTGTGTCTCGGCGCTCCGCTCGCACGCGTCGAGGCACGCCTAGCTCTGGAGCAGTTGCTGTCACTCGTGCCTGACTACGTCGTCACCACCGTCGACTATGGACAGTCTTTTTTCGTACGCGGTCCAGTACGCCTGGAGATCGCACGCACCGGACAGGATTGAGGACCATGCCAGAACTGTTCGAAACGAAGATCCGATGTGTCGACCTGGCTGAGGTTCGGAAGCGGCTGATCGACGCGGGTGGGTCTCTCGATACATTCGTGGACCAACGCGATACCTACTTCCAGGTATCGGTCGGCTGGCTCAAACTTCGGATATCCGTAGACACCGCGCAACTGGTCGCATACCACCGCCATCAGGGGCCCGACCGGTCGTGCACATACATCACCATCGACGTCACCGATCCCGATTTGTGCAGGAACGTCTTCGGGGTTTTGCTGGGAGTGCGGGTCGACGTTGTCAAGACCCGGGAGAAATGGAAACTCGACTCGACCATCGTTCATCTTGACGAGGTTGCCGGACTAGGCGCATTCGTTGAGCTCGAAACAGCCGTTGTACCTGGCATGCAGGCAGATATTGCTCATCGGCAACACCGACAATCACTCGCTTTGGAGACCGAACCCGACATCCCGACGTCCTACGCCGATCTACTACTGGATCTGTCACATTAGCTTGATTTTTAACCTTGGGTCGGCGCCGCACCGTCCCGATCTCACTCGATCTCACAGGAGAGTGGAACAAGTGACACTTCGCGCTTTCGGACGGACCGGAGTCCAGGTCAGTCCACTGACGCTCGGGGCCCTGATGTTCGGCTCCTGGGGAAATCCCGACCACGACGAGAGCATCGCGATCATTCACCGCGCGCTCGACGCGGGCATCAATATCATCGATACCGCGGACGTCTACTCGCACGGTGAATCCGAGGAGATCGTCGGCAAGGCCCTCGCCGGCGGT
>NZ_CAAAFT010000054.1:12928-13938 GCF_900634765.1 Candidatus Protofrankia californiensis
CGTCTACTCGCACGGTGAATCCGAGGAGATCGTCGGCAAGGCCCTCGCCGGCGGTCTCCGGGACGAGGTGGTGCTCGCGACGAAGTTCCACGCGGCCATGAGCGACAATCCCAACCACCGCGGCAACTCCCGGCGGTGGATCGCCCACGAGGTCGAGAACAGCCTGCGCCGGCTGCAGACCGACTGGATCGACCTCTACCAGGTCCACCGCCCCGAACCGGGCACCGACTTCGACGAAACCCTCGGCGCTCTCAGCGACCTCGTCCACCAAGGCAAGATCCGCTATATCGGGACGTCGACCTTCGAGCCGTCGGACATCGTCGAAGGGCAGTGGATCGCCGAGCGCCGCGGGCGCGAACGCGTCGTGTCCGAGCAGCCGCCCTACTCGATCCTGGCCCGGGGTATCGAACGGGAGGTCCTGCCCGTCGCGCAGCGCTACAACCTGGCGGTGATCCCGTGGAGCCCGCTGGCCGGCGGGTGGCTGTCCGGGCGCTACCGCAAGGGCGCCGAACTGCCGGTGTCGAGCCGCAGCACCCGCGTCCCAGGCCACTTCGACCTGGCCCGACCGGTGAACATCGCCAAGCTCGAGGCGGTCGAGCAGCTGGCCCTGCTCGCTCAGGAGGCGGGGCTGTCCCTCGTCCACCTGGCCCTCGCCTTCGTCCTCGAGCACCCCGCCATCACCTCGGCGATCATCGGCCCGCGGACCCTCGAACAGCTCGAGTCACAGCTCGACGCCGTCAAGGTGACGCTCTCACCGGACGTGCTGGACCGTATCGACGAGATCGTGCCGCCGGGAACAACGATCAACCCCGAGGACGACGGCTACCAGCCGCCGTCCCTGACCGACCCCGCGTTGCGCCGCCGCAGCAACACGGGCCGCTGACCAACCGCTGAGGCCCACCGCCTGCACCACTCCGGGGTGCCGCACGCACTGACAGGTGCTCCCGCGCATGCGGCACCTCGCAGACCCATGGGGTCTGTTGCGTTATGGGAAAGCAAGACATGGCGGA
>NZ_CAAAFT010000055.1:0-2160 GCF_900634765.1 Candidatus Protofrankia californiensis
GCCCGAGACCGAGCATCTCGTGGCCGGCTTCCGCCGCCGGGCGTTGAGCGGTGCGGTGGTTGCGGGCGCGCTCGCGGTCGTGCTGCTGCCGTTGCTGTGGCGGGACGCGCCGGTGGTCGCCGAGCGGTTCCCCACCCGCGGTGTTCCGTTCGTGGCCGTGTCGGTGTGTGGTGGGGTGGGGGCGCTGGTCCTGGTCTGGCGGCGTCACTACACCGCGGCGCGGCTGGCGGCGGGCCTCGCGGTGGCAGGGGTGCTGTGGGGCTGGGCTGCCGCCCAGTACCCGGACCTGGTGGTCGGGCAGGTCGCTGCCGCCTCGGCCGCGGCACCCACGCAGAACCTGCGGGCCATGCTGATCGCGATCGGGTTCGGGGTGGCGGTCCTGCTGCCGGCGTTGTTCCTGCTGTTCAGGGTGTTCGCCGACCCGGAACCCGCAGGCGGCGACACTCGTCACTGATGCCGGTTCACCGATGCGGCTTGCTGATGCCGGGTGCGCGGGTACGGAGATCGGTGCGGGGCCGCCGTCCCGGCCGGCCGGTTCGCCCGGGGCCGTTACGTTCGGCAGGTGAAGCTACGCGGCGACGAGCGGGGACCAGCGCAGGCGGACGCCGGCATACGCGCCGGCAACGGCCCTGGGGCGGAACCGGGGGAGAAATCGTGGGACGAACCCGGCGAGGAAGCCGGTGAGGGGCTGGAGGGCCAAGGGCGGCGCGATCATGCTTCTTTCGCGCTGCCGGAGGCTGAAGTTCCGGAGTCACCGGACCAGGGCAGCGGCGACCTTGCCGGCCGCGCACGGTCCCGGCGGCGGCTGCTCGCCCACGAGGTGTGCCTTGTTCTGGGCGTTTCGCTGGGGGCCTCCGCGCTGTGGGCGGTCGTCCGCTACGTCGGCGATCTGACCGCTGCCGGGCCGGTCCGTCAGCAGGTCGCCGAGCTGAACTCCTCGGCAGCTCCGGGACGCCCCTGGCTCGATCTCGCACTGCAACTGGCCGGGATCGTGACCGCGATCGTGCCCGCCTTCCTGGCGCTGCACCTGCTTGTCCGGGATGGCGGAGGGCTTGCCGCCATCGGGCTCGACCGCAGCCGGCCTGCCCGCGACGCCCGCTTCGGAGCCGGGCTCGCCGCGATCGTCGGCGGTGGCGGGCTCGGGCTGTACCTGCTCGCCTGGCACTCCGGCGCGAACCTGACTGTGGTCCCCACGAGCCTGCCGGAGGTGTGGTGGCGCATCCCCGTCCTGGTGCTGTCGGCGGTGCAGAACGCGGTGCTCGAGGAGGTCGTTGTGGTCGGCTACCTGCTGACGAGGCTGCGCCAGCTCGGCTGGGGTGAGCGCACCGCGCTCGCGACTAGCGCGGTGCTGCGAGGCTCGTACCATCTTTACCAAGGGCTCGGCGGTTTCGCCGGAAACTTGATCATGGGCCTGCTGTTCGGCCGGATCTATCAGCGTCGGGGGCGGGTCGGCCCGCTCGTGGTGGCCCACTCCCTGATCGACATTGTTGCTTTTGTCGGTTATGTCGCGCTGGCTGGCAGGGTTTCCTGGTTGCCCATGTCGTGATCAATACTGGAGGAAAATCTCCGGACTGTCAGATGGTTAACATATGCTGAACAACAGTGATCTCTCTGTGGCTCATCGGGCGCAGTCAACGCTATTCCGATGTATCAGCGGTAATTGCGCAGACGGTGATGACACGAGGCGGATATGACGGAGGGTGACCGTGGGTGGCGGGCTGAAGGAAGTGGAACGTAAGTTCGCCGTTGATCCGGCTTTTGTACTGCCAGCCCTGGGCCAGTTGCCAGGAGTGACAGCGGTCAGCGAACCGGAAAGGGTGACGCTGGAGGCCGTCTACTACGACTCCGACGATCTGCGGCTGGCTCAGAACAGGATCACCCTTCGGCGCCGGACGGGCGGGCATGACGAGGGCTGGCATCTCAAGCTGCCGCTGCGCGCCGGCGAGCGTGAGGAGATCCAGCGTCCGCTGGACGCGGCCCCTACCGGCACGGAGGATCGATCGACCGGAACCGACCGAGCACCGGCTGTCAATCCCACGCCGGAGGTGTCCGCGGCCGCTCAGGTAGCCGGCCCGGGTCCCGTCTTGAACCCGGTGGACGCTGTGGACGCTGTGGACACCGGGACGCACGCCGAGGGGGCAGCCCACACTCCACCGGACG
>NZ_CAAAFT010000055.1:2320-5707 GCF_900634765.1 Candidatus Protofrankia californiensis
CCACCGGACGATCTTGTTGATCTGGTACGCGTCCATCTGCGCGGCGTGCGGCTTCGACCGGTGGCACGTCTGGTCACGACCCGTACGGCCGTCTGGCTCCGGGATGCCGCTGGCGCCGATCTCGCCGAGGTGGTCGATGACCAGGTCAGCGCCCAGACCCTGGGGCCGGCGGCCCACAGGGGCAGGAAGCGTGAGGACCGCGAGCGCAATCAGTGGCGCGAGATCGAGGTCGAACGTGTCGGCGCCGGTGATGTCAGCTTGCTGGACGATGTCGGCACGATTCTCACCGCCGCGGGTGCGTCGGCGTCCCCGGACAGCTCGAAGCTGTCACGCGTCCTCGGCCCAGCGCTGGCGCAGCAGCGACGATCCGACGTGCTGCCCTCGTCCGGGAAACTGCGGCTGCGCTCCCCGGCGGGCGAGGTGGTCGGTGCCTATCTGGCCGCCCAGGTGGAGGCGCTGCTCGCCGCCGACCCGCATGTCCGCCTCGACGTCCCGGACGCCGTCCACAAGATGCGGGTGGCCACCCGCCGGTTCCGTAGCACGCTGCGTACGTTCGCGCCCATGTTCGACGCCGAGCGCGCGGCCTACCTGGACGGGGAGCTGCGTGACCTGGCCGGCGCGTTGTCCGCCGCCCGCGATGCCGAGGTGATGGTCGAGTACTTCGACGGGCGGGTGGCCTCGCTGCCGGCCGAACTGGTGCGCGGTCCGGTCGCCGAAGTGATCGACAGCCAGCTGCTCGTCGGGCAGGAGCAGGCGCGCACCGAGGCGCTGGCGATGCTGCGCAGCGAGCGTTACCTGACACTTGTCGCAGACCTGAAGGACCTGGTCCGCGGGCTGTTGCAGGAGCCTGCGACGGAGCTGAAAGAACCTGCGGCACAGCCCGCCAGGGTCGTCCTGCCGAGGTTGATCGGACGTGTCGACAGCCGGCTGACCCGCAAGGTCAACGCGGCTCTGGCCACCCCGCCCGGCCACGAACGCGACGTCCAGCTGCACAGCGCCCGCAAGCAGGCGAAGCGGCTGCGGTACGCGGCCGAGACGGCCGGACCGGTCTTCGGACCCGACGCGGTGGCGTTCGCCAGGCTGGCCGAGCAGATCCAGGAGCTGCTCGGCACCCACCAGGACGCCACGGTTGCGCAGGAGCTGCTCCGGCAGTGGGGGACGTCGGCCGCGGACGCGGGCGAAGCGACCGCGTTCACCATCGGGCTCCTGCTGGGCCTGGAGGAATACCGGGCACGCACGGCGGAACGGGACTTCATCGACTTCTGGCCCGAGGCGTCCCGGAAGCGTCACCGCCGTTGGCTGTACTGATGATCGACCATCCGTCAGCTCCTCGGTCCGTGATCCGTCGGCAGGATCTTGCCGACCCGCGGGTCTGACGGCCGGCCCCTTGGGCTCGGGCCCAAGGGGCTATCGGTTGTCATCGGTTGTCATCGGTCGTCATCGGTCGTAAAAGCCTCGCGTTCGATCGTTGCCGACCCATCGGGCCGGTAGCTCGGTGAGTTGCCGGAGCCGTGTCCGGTCGGCATGGCCGACCGGGGTCTGCAGCAGGATGCCGGAGTCCGGGTCGTCCATCGGGCGGAACAGGGACAGGACCAGCCGGATCTCGCCGACGGTGGCGGTGTCGACAGTCACCGTCCGGGTGGCGAACCCGTGCGCCGACCGGCTTTCCCACCATGGCCTCAGTTCGGCCCGTTCCACTTCGAGCAGTGCGAATATCTCCCGGGTGCGCTCGTCGTGGCGATCGTTGCCGACCTGGCTGCGGAACTGCGCGAGCAGATCCTTCGTCACCGTCTCCCACTCGTGCAGGGTGCTCCTGAGCAGACGGCTGGTAATCAGCAGGTATATGAGATTGCGGCGTCGTTCGTCGACCAGGCCGGGGTCCGTCCACAACGCCGCGTAGGCGTCGTTCCACCCGATGATGTCGAACCTGCGGTCCAGCAGCAGCGCCGGGCTCGTCGGCCAGCTTTCCAGAACGGGTTGAAGCAGACGTGTGACGATGTGGCGCCGCTGCGGTGGCGGTGGCATCTCCACAGGCAGACCAACAAGCGCCAGGGCATGTCGCCGGGCGTCGGCATCCAGCCGCAGCGTCCGCGCGACCGCTTCGACGACCTCTTCGGACGCCTGGACCCGCCCCTGCTCGAGCCAGGTGTACCAGACGAGCTGCAGGCCGGAGGACTCCGCCACCTTTTCTCGCAGCAGACCTGGCACGCGCTCGCGGTGGGCCTGGAGGAACTTACCGAGCTCCCGCTGCCGGGCCTCCTGCCGGACGTTGTTGTCCGCAGGGCTGTCCGGTGCCGCAGTCGCGTTGTCCGGAGTCGCGTTGTCCGAGGTCATCGGAGTGGAGGGTTCGGTCGGCGCGGCCGCTGGCTCCGAGAGGACACCTGTTCATCGTGACTTCGTTCTGATCATCCCGTATTAGCATCGGGCTTATTGCGATTTGGGCCTCCCCGGAGCCGATCCGACCTTCCTCGGCAGCCTTCCTCCGCAGCCTGGCGACGATCCACCCGGACACCGTTCGCCGGTCGAACGCTCCTGTCCTCAGCGCCGATCCTGCCGGCAGTCCCGCCGGGCCCGGTCGACGTCGGTGGCCTTGCGGATGCACGTTCTTACACGATCCTGACGTTTCTCTCGTCGTATGCATACCGCTGATCCGCAGTGTGGTTGGTGACGCGGACCATGGTGGCCGCGGTCAGCGGAGGTGAGGGTATGAGAAGGTCAACGGCAACCAGAGTGGCCGCGGTGGTCGGCGCCATGGTCGTTGTGGCCGGTGGCTTGGCCACCGCGGCACTGGCCGACTCGGGAGGTCCTGCCACGCCGTCCCTGAGCGTGGCAGCCGATGCGGTTGCTTCCGCAACTGATGCGTCACCGGGCCATCCACGCCGTGCCTGGCTGGCCCGCAGGGGCATCCATGGTGAGTTCGTCGCGCGGACCGACGGCGGCTACAGGACGATCGGTGCCCAGCGCGGGACGGTAACAGCTGTATCTGATTCGTCACTTACCGTTCGTAGTGACGATGGGTATAGAGTCTCCTACTCGGTCACGGACGAGACCATCGTGCGCCGCGACAAGGACAGAGCGAAGATCTCTGATGTGAAGGTCGGTGACACGGTCAGAATCGTTGCCGACGTCGACGGACAGACCCGTTCAGCGGTCCGGATGTTCGTACTGGCCGGCTGACTTCCGGCCGACCTCCCAAGCTCAGGTACCGAACCGGCGCAGGCATGGGACAGGAAGCCCAGGGGCGGGAAAGTGCGGGGTGTGCGGCGGCCGGTCAGCCGGCGGTGGGTAGCCGGATGGTGAACGCCGCCCCGCCTTCAGGCGCTGTCCCGGCCTCGGCCTGGCCGCCGAGCCGTGCTGTGAGGCCGGCGACCAGGGCCAGGCCGAGGC
>NZ_CAAAFT010000055.1:5732-14412 GCF_900634765.1 Candidatus Protofrankia californiensis
CCTGGCCGCCGAGCCGTGCTGTGAGGCCGGCGACCAGGGCCAGGCCGAGGCCGGTGGAGACCGGGCGGATGCCGCGGTAGCGCTCGTAGAGCACGGATCGCTCGAAGGCGACCGAGCAGTCCTCCGCGGTGAGGCCGGGCCCTGCGTCACGGACCTCGATCACGGCGTGTTCCCCCTCCTTCCGGAGAGCGAACACGATCGGGGCTCCGGCCGGCACGACCCGCAGCGCGTTCTCGGCCAGCCCGTCGAGGATCTGCCGGCACCGGGCCGCGTCGGTGACCGCGACAACCGGCCCGTCCGGAAGTTCCACCCGCAGCGGGACGCCTTCGGCGGAACATCGCCTCTCCCACACCCGCGCGGCGGCACCGACGATGCCGGTCATGTCGACCGTGGCCGGATCGACATGAAAGTCGTCAGCACCCAGGCGGGCCAGGCCCAGGAGGTCCCGGACCAGCCTGTCCAACCGCAGTGCCTCGGCGAGCACCACCTGCCCGGTTCCGGGCACCTCGTCGGGTGGTGTGATCCCGTCCGCCAGGGCCTCGGCAAAGCCGCGGATGGCGGTCAGCGGCGTCCGCAGTTCGTGGGAGACCGACAGGAGGAACTCCCGTTGCCGCTGCTCGCTCGTCACCAGCGCGGTGGCGAGCCGGTTGAGGGCGTCACCCACCTCGGCTACCTCGGTCGGGCCGGTCGCCGCGACGCGGATGTCCCGGCGGCCCGTCGCCAGCTCGTGCGCGGCAATCGACATCTCCCGCAGGGGACGCGCGAGCCGGCGTGCGAGCAGCACGCCCGCCGCCGTCGCGGTGGCGAGCCCGACGAGGAGGGCGACGGCGAGCCGGCGCGACACCGGCACGCTGAGCTCCCGACCCTGGGAGGCGGGCTGGGCCAGCACCACCGCACCCCCGTCCGGCAACGGTCGTGCGGCGATGTTGACGCGATCTCCCGTGACCGTTCTGGCTTGGCCGACCGGGTCTCCCGCCGCCAACCTGCCGAGGACGTCGGCAGGCAGTACCGCCCTGCGAGCGATCCGTGATCCCCAGCTGGACATCACCGTCCCTTCGCCGTCGACACGGATCACGGTGATCTGCTGGGCGGCCAGTATCCGGACCGCACCGGGTCTGAACTCGACCGCTCTCGCCGGCCGGTCATAGAGCTGCGCGACGAGCTCAGCCTGTCTGTCCAGCGTCCGACGTGCCTGTTCGTCGGCTGTTCCACCGATTAGTCGCAGAAAGATCGTTCCGGTGAGGACGGCCGTCAGGGTGGCGACAGCCGTGGTCAGCAGAGCTGTCCGTAAGGCCAGCCCGGACCGCCGGGATCCCGGCCATCGACGGTACCGCCAGCCCACCTCCCGGGGACGGGGTCGGTCAGGCGTCGGCGGTGTAACCGACACCGCGTACCGTCCGGATCGGGCTCGCGTCACCCAGTTTCGCCCGGACCTGGGCGACATGGACGTCGACGGTCCGTGTGCCGGCTGCCGCGGTATAGCCCCACACCTGCGACAGCAGCCGTTCACGGGAGTGCACAAGACCGGGGCGACGCAGTAACGCGGACAGGAGGTCGAACTCGGTCGCGGTCAACACGACCTCCCGGCCGTCGGCCCGGACACGGCGCCGGCCAAGGTCCATCACCACCCCGCCGGCGCGCAGCGTCCCTGCGGCATCGGGTGTTCCGGCCGCGCGGCGCAACACGGTTCGTAGCCGGGCGACAAGTTCGCGCGGGGAGAAGGGCTTGGTGACGTAGTCGTCCGCGCCCAGCTCCAGCCCCAGGATCCGATCGGCCTCTTCGTCGCGAGCTGTCACGAAGAGCACCGGTGTCCAGTTCCCCTCGGCCCGTAGCGTCCGGATGACGTCGAGCCCGTCCATCCCGGGCAACCGGATGTCGAGAATGATCGCTACCGGCGCCAGGAGGCGGGCCGAGGCCAGACCGTCGGTACCGTCGCCGCACAGGTGCATCCCGAACCCGTCACGTGCCAGGTACATCCGGATGAGATCGGCGATATGACGTTCGTCCTCCACTACCAGGACGAGGCCGGACGTTTCGTGTCCCACGCCTTTCAGTGTGACCCTGCGGGAAGTCGGGCCGGATCCCGCCCGCGGCGGAAGAGCGAACTGATGGTTTGCAGATTTTGATCACTTTTCAGAGGTGTATACGGGTATGGACGCATCTTTGGAGTCTGCCTCTCTCCTGTGAGAGGTGGATATGAACAAGCCGTTCGGTTCACATACAACTCACATGTGTGGGCGGTGTGCTGGATGCCAGGCCACGCGGGAGGAGGCCAGTGAGCGGGAACGCGAGCCATGGTCCGCAGCCGACACGGGTCCTGGTTGTGGACGACGAGGCGAACATCGTTGACCTTGTGCGCATGTCCCTGCGGTTCCACGGGTTCGACGTGGTCACCGCGGCGTGCGGGGACGAGGCGATCGCGGCGGTGACCGAGGCGAAACCGGATCTCATGGTGCTTGACGTCCTGCTGTCCGACACCGACGGTTTCGAGGTCTGTCGCCGGCTGCGCGACGCCGGGATCGACATTCCAGTGATCTTTCTGACTGCTCGTGACCGCCATGCCGACAAGATCGTCGGGCTCACCTGCGGTGGCGACGACTACGTGACCAAACCGTTCTCCATCGATGAGCTGGTCGCCCGGGTACGCGCCGTCCTCCGCCGCACACGGCGTGATCATCCGCCGGCCGCCGCGCAGATACTCACCTTCGCCGACGTCATCCTGAACGAGGACACCCACGAGGTGACCCGGGACGGCCATCCGATCGAACTGTCGCCCACAGAGTTCAAGCTGCTGCGGTACCTGTTGACTAATCCGCGCCGGGTGTTGTCACGTGTCCAGGTCCTCGACGCGGTCTGGAATTACGATTTCGACGGCGAGTACACCATTGTTGACCAGTACGTGAGTTATCTGCGGCGCAAGCTCGCGCCGCACGGGCCGCCACTGATCCACACCCAGCGGGGGTTCGGCTACATGTTGCGGGAGCCCGGGGTCCGTTCCAGCGGTCCGGGAGGAACCCCGGGAGCGGGAGGAGAATGATCACGTTGTCTCCGGCCCGCGTGACTGTGTCGCCGTGACACGTCAGATCCGGCTTCTGCTGTCCCCGAGGCTGCGGGCCCGGACGTTGCGGGTCCGGACGTTGCGGGTCCGGCTGATGGTCGGCCTTGCGCTGCTGATGGCGACCGGGCTGACGATCCCGGCTGTCGCCGGCGTGGTCGCGCTGCGTGCCTACCTGCTGGAACGGACCGACAGTGAGCTCCAGGCCGCGCAGAGTCTGCTCACCATCCGCGGCGTCGCTCTGCTGACGGGTATCGCGCCGGTTCTCGGTGCGGAAGGACTGCAGAAGGTCGTCGCGCCGACCAACTACGTGGTGGAACTACGCCATGCCGATGGCACCGTACAGCGGGTTGTCGGAGATGTCGGTCACCCGCTGCCCCCACGCCCGCTGATGGACGTCATCGGTGAACGGCCTGCCCGGGTCGCCGTGGGCAGGCCGTTCACCGTGATCTATGGTGACCGCAGGTACCGCGTCCTCGCCGGCACGTTGCCCGGGACCGGAATGCCGGACGTCGTCGCCGTGCCTCTGCAGCCGGTCGTGGCGACCCTCGCCCGGCTGGTGGCCGTCGAAACCGTCGCCGGAGTGGCCGTCCTCGTGCTCGCGGGCGTCTCGGCCTGGTTGTTGCTCGGTCGTGGCCTGCGCCCCATACGCGATGTCGCGGCCACAGCCGCCGCGATCGCCGCCGGGGACCTGTCCCGCCGGGTACCCGACCACCCGCCCCACAACGAGACCGGTCAGCTGGCTGCCGCGATCAACACGATGCTCGGTCAGATCCAGACCGCCTTTGACGACCGGGTGCGCTCTCAGGAGCGGCTGCAGCGGTTCGTTGCTGATGCTTCGCATGAACTGCGGACACCGCTGACATCCGTCCGAGGCTACGTCGACCTGCTCCGGCAGGGGATCGTGCCACCCGCAGAGGTGGACGACGCGTTGCGCCGGGTGTACGACGAGGCCCGCAGAATGGGTTCTCTGGTTGATGACATGCTTTACCTCGCCCACCTCGACGAGGAGCGTCCGCTGATCCGGGTCGAGGTGGACTTCGCGGCACTGGTGCGTGACGCCGTCCGTGACGCGGTGGTCGTGCAGCCGGCTCGCCCGGTGACGCTGCGCCTACCGGAAAGCTGCCCCGTGGTTGCAGAGGCGGACGCGTTACGGCAGGTGATCGGCAATCTGCTGGCCAACGTCCGGGTCCACACGCCGACGACAGCCGCGGTCACGGTGGAACTTACTCGAAGTGATCACATGGTTGTCCTCCGCGTCCACGATGAGGGTCCTGGTATGCCACCCGAGGTGGCTGAAAGGATCTTCGACCGCTTCTTTCGCGCGACCGACGGTCGCGACCGCGTGCACGGCGGCAACGGCCTGGGCATGTCCATCGTCGCCGCGGTGGCGGCGGCCCACGGTGGTACCGCTGAGGCATCCAGCGTCCTGGGTCGCGGGACCACTGTCCGGATCACGTTGCCCATTCACCTTCCTGCCTATCACCAGGCGGGATCGTCCGGATGAGACGAACCGCCGTGGCCGGCCACGCCAATAGTGCCGGCCACGGCGGTTCTGCGCGTGTTCAGCTCCGGCAGGTGGCACCGGAACAGGTCGCAAGCTCGTTCAGACGCGTGTCGAGGTCGGCGACCAGGGCCGCGTTCTGAACCTTGCCCGCCGGGGTCGCGAGCAGGTTGGTGAGCTGGTAAGGATCGGCGTTCAGGTCGTAGAGCTCGTGTTCGTGGACCTGCGGTGAGCGGTCGAGGTCATACCAGCGGACATAGAGGTACCGTGCGGTCCGCAGGCCGCTCCACGGCGGTATGTCGAGGTAGACAGCGGTCGCTTTTCCCACTGCCTCGGCGGCGATCCCGTCCTGGCCGTCGACACCGGGGCCGGCGTACTGACCCAGCAGATCGGTACGCCAGGATGCGGGTTCCTCACCATGGAGCAGCGGGACGAGCGACTGCCCGTCGACGTCCGGTGGAATGCTCACCCCGGCCAGCTCAAGAAAGGTCGGGGCGAAGTCTATGTGGGCGACCATGTGCCTGTCCGTGCCATGTTCGATTCCGGGACCGGCGATAACCAGGGGTACCCGCATCGACTCGTCGTAGGGCGCCTGCTTGCCGATCAGCCGGTGCGCGCCCAGGTTGTAGCCGTTGTCCGAGGTAAAAACGAGGTAGGTGTTGTCCAGCTCACCGACCGAGCCCAGGGTTTCGACGATGCCCCGCACCATTTCATCGAAGGCGTACAGCGATCCCATCCGGTTCCGGTAGTCCGGGCCGTTGGTCGCGGCTAACTGCGCGGACCGCGCCTTCGCGCTCTGTTGGAGCCACCACGGCTTGTCCGAGACGTCCGGTTCATTGAAATTCGGAGTCCGCGGTGCGGCGTCGTCGGCGAACGGGTTGTCGGCATGCCGTGGGGCCGGGGGCAGCGGAAGGTGCGGCGCCGTGGAGGCCGCGTAGAGGAAGAACGGCTCGTCTCCGGCAGCCGCCCGTCGGATGAAGTCGGTGGACTTGGCGGCGACGACATCGGTCGAGTAGTTCGCCGGATTTTCCGGGCCACCGTAGTCGACGATCGTGCCGTTCTCGTTCAGTGCGTAGTTGTAGCCGGTGTAGAAGAAGTTGTCGACGCTTCCGTACCATTCCGACCAGCCCGGCGGGATGTGCGTCGGGTCGTCCTCGGTCCCGTTCATGTACTTCCCGACCAGAGCGGTGTCGTAGCCGGTGTCGTGCAGGTACCTGGCGAAGGTTTTCTCCTCGTTGCCGTTCGCCGCAAAGGTGGCCCAGCCGCCGACGTCACCGGCGTTGGTGAGCACCCCGGTGTTGTGGCCGTATTTACCGGTGAGGATGGTACCCCGCGCCGGGCAGCAGATCGGCGTCGGAGCGAAACCGTTCGTGAACGTCATGCCCTTGTCGCGGATCAGGGACGCCGTGTATGGCATGGCCTCCCAGTAAGGCGACGTGGTCTGGTCGAGGTCGTCAGCCAGGACGAACACAAAGTTCGGCCGATCGTCATTCGCAGCCGCGTTCACCGTGGCCACGGACGGGGGCCCCGACGGATCGGGTGCCGGCGACACCGTGGAAATGATGCCGATGGCAAGAGTGGTGACGCCCAGCAAGCTGGCCACGCCAGAACAGGCACGTGTTCTCAGGCGTCGATACGGTGCGAACACCAGATATCTCCTGTCGAGGATGTCGGATGGACGAACAGAACATCTCGCCGTGACATCTGACAGGCGTCTATGCTTCGTGAGGGTTCCCTGCGAATCTCTCCGCGAGAGCCTCTGCTCCCGGCCGGCCGTCGAGATCAGGCCGCAAGACGATCCAGATGATCCGGTTCAAACCGAGTGGTCGGCTTTTAGGACCCGAGAGCCATCGGAAAGGCCTCATAGCCGCGCAGCACCCGGGTCGGCCTCCGGCGGGGCTCACCGGCCGGCATCAGGTCCGGGTAGCGTTCGAACAGTCTGCGCAGGCCGATCTCACCTTCGAGTCGGGCAAGTGCGGCGCCGAGACAGTAGTGGATGCCGCCGGAGAAGGCCAGGTGCTCCCGGGCGTTGGACCTGCGGATGTCGAACCGGCCCGGATCGGTGAAAACATCCGGATCCCGGTTGGCGCCACCCAGCAGAGCGGTCACCAGTTGCCCAGCGCGTATCGGAAACTCGCATATCTCGGTGTCCTGGCGAGCGAATCGGGCGGTGGTCTGGACCGGTGACTCATACCGCAGGATTTCTTCGACGGCGTTCGGCCACAGCGCCGGATCGTCGCGCAGGAGCATCCGTTGTTCAGGGTGGGCCAATAACAGGGCGGTGCCGTTTCCGAGCAGGTTGACGGTCGTCTCGAAGCCGGCCGCGAGCAGCAGTTGTGCAGTCGCGATCAGTTCTGTCTCGGTCAGGCGTTCGCCTTGGTCGACGAGGAGGACGAGTCTGCTGAGCAGATCCTCGCCCGGGTTGCGCCGCAGCCGCCCGAAATGGTCGCGCAGCCAGCTGTTGATTTCCCGAAGAGCGTCCTCCGCGTGCTTGTACGTCCGGTAGGGCAGGCCGATGTCAAGAGTTGGCGCTGCCGCGGTCCCCCAGGCCAGGAACTGGGTGCGCATGTCGACTGGAACGCCGAGGATCTCAGCTATCACCGTGACCGGTAGCAGGCTGGCGTAGTGATCGACCAGATCGACCCGTTCCTGGCCCGCCATCTTCTCCAGGAGTTCGTCCGCGGTCTCCTCGATGCGACCGCGTAGGTTCCCGATCGCCCGGGGCGTGAACACCTTGGACACAAGTTTGCGGTAGCGGGTGTGGTCGGGTGGATTGACCACCAGCAATGACGGTGGGTCGATCGGGCTGTTGGTTCTTTCGTCCCGGGACACAGCCGACAGCGCACGCAGCGGCCAGGGCAAGTTGGAACCGTCGAAGCCGACCCGGAAGCGTTCACTGCGTAGGACGGCTGTGGCGGCTTCGTGGCTGGCGGTTATCATTGCCAGCCGGCCGGATACGAAGGTGCCCTGTGACCGGACCTGCTCGTAGAACGGAAACGGGTCGGCGCGCAGCACCGGATCGGTGAGCAGCAGAGCGTGCGTGTCGCCACGACGTCGGGCCATGTGCATCAGCCCTCGTGCCACGCCGTGCCGGGTCACCCAGCGCATGCCCGTCCCCATGGGGATTCCTCGTGCGACTGACACTGTTACTCCCTGTCCTGGGATTTTCTTTGTTCCGTGGTGGACTCCGAAGGCGCCGGCTGACCATGGTGTGGATACCTCGGCCGTGGTCGTGTCACGGGTCATCAGGCTCTTTCGCGTCGCTGGACAAGGCGGTGGGCCTGTCGGCGTCGGCCCACCATCATCGGACAACGCGCCCATGTGGATGAGATTGTCGAATCGTGTAAATCACGTGTGAGGCGCCGCGACATCCGTGGGAACCCACCGGATCGCATGGCGATCTGACGGACCCGGTAGATCACTTGATGACTACCGGGTCCGCTTCTCCGGTGTGTCCGGAGGCTTCAGAAGGTGTTCGTCACCACATCGGTCGAGACGGTCCGGAGCCGACGCTGAGGCGGTCGATGCCTATCTCGATGTCGTCGAGGTCATCCGCGCTCAGCGTGAGTGTGGCGGCTGCGATCCAGCCGTCGACCTGGGACGGGCGGCGCGCACCGGCGATGGCGCCGGTCACACCGTCGAAGGCGAGGGTCCAGGCGACGGCGACCGAGGCGACGGTGACCTCGTGCCGTTTCGCCACGGTCCGCAGGACGTCGGCAAGGGCAAGATGGCGATGTAGGGGCTCGCCGGTGAAATCAGGCGACCTGCGCCGCCAGTCGTCGGCCGGAAGGCCGGCCGAGCGCTGGGCAGACCATGATCCGGTAAGTAGCCCCGACTGCATCGGGCTGTAAACGATAACTCCAATATTATGCTTGGCGCAGTACGGCAGGATCTCCGTGGCGGCTTCCCGCCTGATCGCGGAGAACGGTGGCTGGAGGGCCTCCACGCCACCCACCGGCCCGACGCGTTCGAGCAGTTCGACGTCGAAGTTGGACACGCCCACCGACCGGATCTTCCCTGCCGTGCGCAGTTCGTGCAGCGTCGCGACGGTGTCCTCGACCGGTGTGCCGTCCTGCGGCGGCCAGTGCAGCTGGTAGAGGTCGATCCGGTCGACGTTCAGC
>NZ_CAAAFT010000056.1:0-1979 GCF_900634765.1 Candidatus Protofrankia californiensis
GCCGATATCACCACCCGGCCGATATCACCATCCGGCTGGTATCGCCACCCGACTGGTATCACCCGATGTTCCGGCGGCTGACTGCAGGCTTTGAACGCTCCACAAGCATGAAAGCATCCGAGGAACCGGCCGTCGCGGCGTCGACGGTGTCATGATTATCCAGTTGACACGAGTACCTGCGTACCGAGAGTAAGATCCATTTACGTAATCTTGGATTATGAGCGTCCTAAAGATCGGGGAAGAGCGGCACATCGATCATTAGCGGACCGGCCGGCTCGGTCTGTTTCGTCGCCGGGTCGGTGGCCGCGTTCACCTCGGCGGTCAACAGATCGGCGTCCGCCTCGGTAACCGGCAGGTTACGACGCTCCAGCAGCTCCCGGACGCGGACGTGGTGGACGACCGGGGTCACGGCGGTGATGTGCCGGATCAGCGTGGTGAAGAACTGCGGTGGGGCCACGTCCGCGGGCACGGCGTCCCGTCGAACCCGCACCCCCGCCCAGCCGGCCTGTTCAGGGTCTGCGCCGCCGGCCAGGCCGGTGATGTCCTCGTCCCACTCGACGAGGACGAGGGCGGTTGCGGTGTAGCCGCCGCTGTCGGCACCCGTACCTGATCCGCTCGCTCCGCCCATGCCCGCGCGCAGCTTGCGGATCATGTCGATGGTTCGTTCGAACGCCTCCGGTTCGGTGTCGAGAATCGTCGAGCGTTGCACGAACAGGAAGCCGACCGCGGCCAGCGGATAGCGGCCCCGCAGGTTCCCGGCGTCCCCGTACGCCTCCTCGAAACGATTCGGTAAATTCTTGCCGAACGACGAGACCTGCGCCTTCGTACTGACCAGGAGCTCAGGGCCGCGTTCCCACCGGGAGATCACAACGTCGACCTGCTTGTCGTAGGCGCGCCCGAGGATCACTGCGTCTGCCGGAGTCACCGCCGGCATCGCGCTCACCCGGGCTCGCATCTCGTCGGCCAGTGACTTCGGCAGCTTGTCGAGCAGCACGGCCACGTCACGCGGCAGGACCCTCGGCTGGTTGGCCCTGGGCCACACCTCGTCGGCGCCGAACCCGGCACGGCGCAGCTCATGGGCGATCCAGGCGTCGATTCCCTTGGCGAACGCGCCGCTCTCGGACGCCTCGCCGCCCCGGACCGGCTGGGTCAGCAGCTCACCGAGCAGGTCGTAGTCCGGCTCGTAGGACGGCTCGGCACCGGCGGTGTGCCGCCACGGATCGGTCGCGGGATGGCGGGCGAGCACCGACTCGTAGGCGACGAGCTTGTCCGGGCGGCGGCTCACGTGGGTCTGCTGCTCGAACGGCCCGCGCGGGCATGACGCCGGGACCACAGGGCATGGCGAGCAGTCACGACCTCCTTGATGACAGCGGCATCCAACCCGATCCCGTCGGCGAGCAGCAGCACTTCGTCCACGCCCGCCACCGCGTCGGTGAGCCGTCCGGCGGCCAGCGCGCGCATCACGCCGCGGCGGGCCGCGGACAGCTGCGGACGCAGCCGCTCGACCAGCTCCGGGGTGGGCACCAGCAGCCGGGCTGCCTCACGCGGTTCGAGTTTGAGCATGCCGCCGCCGTAGGCACGCCCGACCGTCTCGGCGGCGAGCATCGTCACGGAGTTCAGCGCGGCGAGCGGCAGCAGGTCCCGCCCGGTACGCCGGTGCTCGGGGGCGAGGGCGACCCCGTGGACGGAGTTCAGGTGCGCAACCCCGGCCCGGTTGGTCGCGAGCTGCGGTGTGTCCGCGTTCATGTAGGTCAGCAGCAGATCCGCGGGCGTGACCGGGAGGGGGACCTGCCACCAGGGATTGCGGATGCGGCACTTGTACGCTAGGTCGACCTCGGCACGTTCGCCCTCGGCGATGTAGGCACGGGCCGCCGGGGACGGCCTCGACCCCGGGCGGAACAGCAGGGTCGCCAGACCCGTGTCGGTCAGCCGCTGCCAGTCGCTGGTCCGCAGGGTAAGGGCACGTAGGTGCCGGGAGC
>NZ_CAAAFT010000056.1:2214-5280 GCF_900634765.1 Candidatus Protofrankia californiensis
GCCCCAGGTCGCCAGCGTCCCGAAGAGGCTGGCGGCGGTGAGCTCGAGCAGGGTCCGACGGGCGGCAACGCTGATCAGTGCGGGCATCCAGGACGCCTGTGGCTCGGGTGTCGGTGCGCTCAGGGCCGCCATCGGGTCTACGGCCGTTACCGTGTCTATGGCCGTTACCGAGTGCACGACTGCCGTCGGGTGCACGGCCGCCGGCAGGCTCGGTCCCCGCCGGCACGCCGGGTCGCCGGTCGGGCCCGCGGTGTGCCCCGCCCCGGTAGCTGCGAGTTCGACCAGGTCGTGAACCTGGTGGACGTCGAAGCGGTCGGTCGGTCCGGTGCCCTCCGCGAGCAGCAGCAGGACCTCCTCCTGCACCCCGGGGAAGACCCGTTCGGTGAACAGCACGAGCTGGACATGCCGGAAGCGTTCCAACAGGAAGCGCCGGACGGGCGCGGCGTAGTTGACCGACAGCAGCTCGGCCGGGAGTACCAGGCCGAGGCGCCCGGTGGGGCGCAGGAACAGTGAGGCGTGCACGGTGAACGCGGCCCAGGAGCTGGCGAGGTTGGTCAGGCGGACACCGGCCCGCAGGGCTGCGGCCTGGGCCCGCCTGCGGACTTCGCCGTGGAATTTCTGGTACCGCACGTACGGCGGGTTGCCCACGACGGCGTCGAAGTCGGGCCGTGCCGGGACGGAGAAGAAGTCGGCGACAGTGATCTCGGCCCGCGCGCCGCTCGCCGCGACAGCCAGGGTTGCCGCGGACGCGCTCGGTGCGTGCAGTTCGACCCCGTGCAGCTGGGCGCCGTGTGGGTGGTTGTCGTGGCTGCCGTCACAGGGCTGGTGGCCGCGGCCGCCGTCCAATACCCGCAGCCGGCGGGCGGCTGCCAGCAGGAACGCCGCCTCACCGCAGGCGGGTTCGAGAACGCTGTCCCACTGGCCCCGGACCGCCCAGGTGACTATGTGGTCACACAGCACTGTTGGAGTGAAGAATGCCCCACGAATCTTACGGTGAGTAGTCGGATCGCTGGGTTCGGCTGCTTTCCGGGCGGCTGGGACCTCGACCCCGCCGAGTAGTAGGCCTCCGGTCGTCTCGGACCTGCCGGTGACGTCGGGGACGCGGGCCGTCTCGGGGGTCGGGGTTGCCACGTTCGAAACCCTAGAGCCCGGCGCCGACAGTTCTTCCGGCGCGTCTTCCCGCTTGTCTCCGGTGCGCCATCCCGCACCCTTCCGGCTGGGGTATGCGCAGGTTGGGACCGGTCCTTGTCCGCAGGCGCGCAGGCCTTCGCCGGGGCCGCCCCAAGCCCCATGGTCGATGGTTGCAGTGGGTTACCTGGGATGTTGTGGCACCACCCGGTGCGTGAGGTATGTAGTGGACTTCCTTGCCTGGAGGGCTCCCGCCGTGGCCTGTAGCCGTGTAGCGTCTTCCATGGCCAAGTTCGGCAGTTGGCGTCTACAAGGGACGCCGACGACGAACGCTGACGTGGGAGAACCAAAATTCCACGCCAGACGGTCCGGGGCCCGCGCGGTGTGGGTCCTGACTGCACCAGCAGGGAGAACGGCGCGTGGCTCAGGGCACGGTTAAGTGGTTCAACTCGGAGAAGGGCTTCGGCTTCATCTCCGTGGACGGTGGCGGTTCGGACGTCTTCGTCCACTACAGCGCGATTGACATGGACGGCTACAAGAGCCTGGAAGAGGGGCAGCGGGTCGAGTTTCAAGTGACCCAGGGGCAGAAGGGTCCACAGGCTGACGCCGTTCGGGTCGTCTGAGCCACGAGGGACGTAACTCCGACGTAACTTCACAGTCATAAGGCGAGGGTCCGTCATCTGAACCAGGGCGGGCCCTCGTTGCGTATCGACTCGTGATCGACTCGGCGTTCGGCAAATCATCGCCAATCACCGTGAATCGCGCCTCGTCGGTTCACTCCTTGCGTCTCCCGAGCCTGAAATGATCGGTGTTTTCGTGGATCCCGACCGGATGTCCGCGTAGGTCTCGACCGCTTCTGTTGCGTCCGATTCGGCATGGATCGTCTGCCGGATCCGGCGTCGATCGCGGTTTATTCACTTTTTCGTCGCCTGCGTGCTCCGGGAAACATCTTCCCCCGGTGCTCCTGTCACGTCGCGATGCCGAACCGCACGGCATCTCTGCTTTTCCTCGTCAATCGTGTTATCGTCGGACGTTTCCATCGTATCGTGATAGGAATCACATCCAGTCGGATTGCGTCACATCGAGTGAAAGCAGCGGCTGTTCGGACGACCGGTGAGTGGACTTTCCCGACTTTCACAAGCCGTATATCGCCGGCGGCGTCACGGTTGAATCCTTTGCATGCCGATCTGACCTACCGTCTACTGATCGTTACTGATCGCGGGACACCAGCAGTTCGGCGATCTGGAGGGTGTTGAGCGCCGCACCCTTGCGGAGGTTGTCGCCGCAGACGAACAGGGCCAGCTCGTGCGGGTCGTCGGGTGACTGCCTGATGCGGCCGACCCAGGTCGGGTCGGTACCGACGACGTCTGCCGGCGTGGGGAACTCGCCGGCCGCCGGGTCGTCCAGCACGGCCATACCCGGCGCCGCGTGCAGCACGGCCCGCGCGGCGTCCGCCGTGACCGGACGTGAGAACCACGCGTGCACAGCTACCGCATGAGTCGTGACGACAGGCACCCGCACGCAGGTCGCGGACACCTTGAGCCCGGGAATCCCCAGGATTTTGCGTGATTCGTTCCGGATCTTCATTTCTTCGGACGACCAGCCCCCGTCCCTGGGTGAACCGGCCCACGGCACGACGTTCAGCGCGAGCGGAGCCGGGAACGGACCGAGTCCGTCCGCGCCGATCGCCTTGCGGACATCGCCCGCGCTCTGGCCGAGGCCACAGTCGCCCGCGACCGTGGAAAGTTGGGCGTAGAGGGTGTCGATACCGGCTTGACCCGCCCCGCTGGCCGCCTGGTAGGAGGTCGCGACCAGAGATTCCAGGCCGAAGACGCGGTGCAGCGCGCCGAGGGCGACAATCATCGACAGCGTCGTGCAGTTCGGGTTGGAGATGATCCCGCGGGGCCGGTCGGTAACCGCGTCCGCGTTCACCTCAGG
>NZ_CAAAFT010000057.1:0-3142 GCF_900634765.1 Candidatus Protofrankia californiensis
CATACAGGGTTCGTTCGAACCCGATCTCCGCGCGGACCTTCTCCAGCGCGTTCAGGGCGTTGCGGCCGTCGGTCTTCGGCAGGGTGAAGGAGATGTCGGTCCGGCCGGTACCGGCGACCGAACCGACCTGGACGATCATGTCGAGATTGACGTCGGAATCGGCAACCGCCCGAAACACCGCGGCAGCCACTCCGGGTTTGTCCGGGCAGCCGACCACGGTCACCTTCGCTTCTCCCTGGTCGTGCGCGACTCCCCGGATAATGGCCTGTTCCACGAGTTCTGCCTCCGCAATCTCGGTAACCCATGTCCCCGGCCTCGACGAGAACGACGAGCGGACGTGTACGGGGACCGTGTAACGGCGTGCATACTCGACGCATCGAAGCATGAGTACCTTTGCTCCGCAGGCCGCCATCTCCATCATCTCCTCGTACGAGATGCGTTCGATGCGGCGGGCGTCCGGCACGATCCGCGGGTCGGCGGTGAAGACGCCGTCCACGTCGGTGTAGATCTCGCAGAAGTCGGCGTTCAGGGCGGCTGCGAGCGCGACGGCGGTTGTATCGGAGCCACCCCGACCGAGCGTTGTCACGTCCTTGGTGTCCTGGCTGACGCCCTGAAAACCGGCGACGATCGCGATGGCGCCCTCGTCCAGGGCGCTTCGGATGCGTCCCGGGGTGACGTCGATGATGCGGGCTCTGCCGTGTACCGAGTCGGTGATCACCCCGGCCTGGGATCCGGTGAAGGAGCGAGCCTCGGCGCCCAGGTTCGAGATGGCCATGGCCAGCAGCGCCATGGAGATGCGCTCACCGGCGGTGAGCAGCATGTCGAGTTCGCGGGCCGGTGGGAGGGGGGCGATCTGTTCGGCAAGGTCGAGCAGATCGTCGGTGGTGTCACCCATTGCGCTCACCACCACGACGACGTCGTCACCGCAGCGGCGCTGATCCACGATCCGCTCGGCGACCCGTTTGATCCGGTCGGCGTCCGCCACGGAGGAGCCACCGAACTTCGCCACGACGACCGCCATGGGTCCCAGGTTACTTGGGTCTCTCCCAGGCTCATCGCCTCGCTTGGCGACGCGCCGATCCCGCGCATCGCTTTGCCGGGCGCGAAAACATGATCGTACTGCTTTTGGCCCTCCAGGGCTCGGATGCTGGAAGAGTTGCGGTCGTGTTGGTCGTGGCGCCGGCATGACCCGTCATGTACGAATCCCGACCTGGGGTGGGCGTGTGACCTCGCGTGTGCGAGGGTTCTTCCGGTATCCATTGTCGGACATCAGTCGGGACAACCCGCTACGACGCGGACCCCGATCGGAAGGGACGATCTGCACATGGCCATCAGCCTCGCCAAGGGCGGCAACGTCAGCCTCACCAAGCAGGCGGCCGAGGCGGGCACGCCCCAGCTCACCGCGCTGACGGTCGGGCTCGGTTGGGACGCCCGCACCACCACCGGAACCGACTTCGACCTGGACGCCTCCGCCATCGGCGTGAAGGCCGACGGCAAGGTTCTCACTGATCAGTACTTCGTCTTCTTCAACAATCTGAAGTCCCCGGACGGCGCCATCCAGCTCACCGGTGACAACCTCACCGGCGCGGGGGAGGGGGACGACGAGTCGATCGTCGTCAACCTCGGTCAGGTTCCGGCCGAGATCGACAAGATTGTCGTCCCGGTGTCGATTTACGGGGCGCAGGAGAGGCAGCAGAACTTCGGCCAGGTACGCAACGCCTACATCCGTGTTGTCGACCAGACCGGTACCGAGTTGGTCCGTTATGACCTGTCCGAAGACTATTCCACCGAGACGGTCGTTATCTTCGGTGAGGTTTACCGCAACGGTGCCGAATGGAAGTTCCGCGCGGTCGGTCAGGGCCACAACGACCTCAGCGGTCTTGCCCGTGACCACGGCGTCAACATCTGACGTCTCCACGATCAGCGTGCCGGCGGTCGGCCGTCCGGCCGTTCGCCCCGGACGGCCGACCGCTTGTCGGTGAATGGCAACAGCGTGTGACCGGTAGGCGCCTGTCGGAACTGGGAACATCAGGGACATGACACCGACAATGATCGGCTGGCAGGTCACCACCCCGGCTCCGGCAGCGGCGCGGCCGCTGCGCCGGGCGGTCGTCCCGGTACCCGAACCGGCTGCCGGCCAGGTCCGACTGCAGGTTGTGGCCTGCGGTGTCTGTCGCACCGACCTGCACCTCGCCGAAGGTGACCTACGGCCGCGCAGACCCGGCACCATCCCCGGACACGAGATCGTCGGCTACGTCGACTCGGTTGGTAGCGGGGTCGACGGCGTTGCTGTCGGTGACCGCCTTGGCGTCGCCTGGCTGCGGGAGACCGACGGTACCTGCAGCTACTGCCGGCGCGGCGCGGAGAACCTGTGCACGGCATCCCGCTACACCGGCTGGGACGCGGACGGCGGCTACGCCGAGTACGCCGTCGTCCGCGCCGACTACGCCTACCGGCTGCCGGGCGGCTACTCCGACGGGGAGCTGGCGCCGTTGCTGTGCGCGGGCATCGTCGGCTTCCGGGCTTTGCGCCGGGCGGAGCTGCCACCCGGTGGCCGACTGGGGATCTACGGTTTCGGCGCGTCCGCTCACCTGGCCGTGCAGGTGGCTTTGGCGCAGGGAGCGCGGGTCCATGTCATGACCCGTTCCGAGGCGGCCCGCCGGCTTGCGCTCTCGCTCGGTGCGTTGTCGGCGTCCGGTGCCTATGACGCACCGCCGGAGCCGCTGGACGCCGCGGTCCTGTTCGCCCCGGTCGGTGATCT
Organism: Candidatus Protofrankia californiensis; assembly: GCF_900634765.1. NCBI lineage: Bacteria > Bacillati > Actinomycetota > Actinomycetes > Frankiales > Frankiaceae > Protofrankia > Candidatus Protofrankia californiensis. Next base: position 2,762 of record NZ_CAAAFT010000057.1, read on the forward strand.
GGTGCCGGTCGCGTTGAGCGCGCTCAACCGGGGCGGGACGCTGTCGGTTGCCGGCATCCATCTGTCCGACGTGCCGGCGCTGAACTATCAACGGCATCTGTTCCAGGAACGATCCCTGCGCAGCACGACCGCGAACACCCGTGCGGACGGCCGCGAGTTCCTGGAGATTGCCCGCCGGCACCACCTCGCGGTCACGGTCACGCCGTACCCGCTCGACCGTGCGGACGAGGCACTGATCGACCTGGCGGCGGACCGGGTCAACGGCGCCGCGGTCGTGTTCCCGTCCGGCTGAGCTTCCCGTCCGACTGGGCGTGACAGACAGCCGATCATCGCTCGGTTGGTCGGTGGTCGGTGGTCGGTGGTCGTTCTGCGGTCGGCACG
>NZ_CAAAFT010000057.1:3264-8438 GCF_900634765.1 Candidatus Protofrankia californiensis
CCGATCATCGCTCGGTTGGTCGGTGGTCGGTGGTCGGTGGTCGTTCTGCGGTCGGCACGGGACCGCGGGACGCTGCGGGGCATCAGGGTCACTTGACGGATGTGAGCCGGCGCTCGGCGGAGCTGAGCAGGTCGGACACTTCCCGACTGAGATAACCGATGGTGCCACGTCCGATCTGCCGGCGGCGCAGGATGCCGGCTGCGACGAGCTCTTCGGCCGCCGCCCAGGCCGCCTGCGGCGGGACGTCCAGCAAGCGCGCCGCGCTTACCTCCGTGATCACCGGGGATTCGGACAAGGCGGCCAGCAGCCGGTCGGACACCGACGGTTCCCATGGCCTGTTCCGTGGCGCAGTTGTCCGGTTGCGAAAAGCCGATAGCCGGACGTCCCAGGAGCGGCGCAGTTCAGCCAGCTCCGCGGTGAACGTGCGGGCCTCCTCGACGGCAACGACCACGGCGTCCAGAAAGAAGGTGAGCCACTGGTTCAGCGCTGTGCGGGCAACCATGCTGTTCGGCGGGCCTTCATGGCAGAAGGCGGTCAGCGCTCTCACGTATTCGCGCGGCCGGGTCATGAAGACGAGGCTGACCGGGAGCACGGCCCGGCCGAGGAGCCCTCGCCGCGCCAGAACAGTATGGATAAGCGTGCGCCCGACACGCCCGTTGCCGTCGTCGAACGGTTGGATCGTCTCGAACTGCGCGTGGACGAGCCCGGCCTGGATCAAGGGAGGGTGCGGGCCCTCGGACGCGTACGTGGCAAGGTCGGCCATCAACCTCCCCACAGCGGATGCGGGCGGCGGTATGAAAGCGGCGTCGAGCGGGTTCCACTCGCTTCCCCCCAGCCAGGTCTGCACGGTTCGCGGGCCGGTGCTGCGATGGCCCGGCAGCAGGGTGCGCTGCAGGCTGACGATGCCGTCCACGGTGATCGTCCCGGCCCGGGCGACATCGGTGACCGCCTGGCGGAGCGCGGTGATGTTGCGGGCGACCCTGCGGGCGCCGGTGCTGAAACCTTCGACGACGGTGTCGGGGCCGGCTCCGACAGCGAACTCGGCAAGGGCGACCTGCTGCGGGGCGACCCGGATCCCTTCCATCCGGGACGACCCGATGGCCTCCGAGCGGAGCAGGAAGCCGGCTACCCGGTCCAGGCCCACCGCGGCCGTAGCACTTAGCGAACGGATGCCGGCTTCGATGGCCATGGCCCGTGAGACGAGATCTTCCTGGAGTACCGGCGGGTAGGAGGCAAGAAGGTCGGGGCAGTAGGGGCGGTACACGCCCACGCGGCGTCCACGCAGCGGCGCGGCCGGATCCGGGGACCAGAGCTGTTCCCCGTATCGACCCATCGCCGGATTCCTTTGTTCCTTTGTTTTCAGCATGCCAAGACCAGCAGAGTGCAAGACCAGCAGAGCGTATGGATTGTCGGAACTCCTGACCTCACGATCGTGCTGGCCGGCTCCGGCCCAGGAGCTGTAGAAGCCCGATGGCGGTTGCGCTGAGTGTGGCGGCGACGAGCACGTCCCGGGGCAGCAGGTCGGCGGACTCCCGCTGGATGCGCCCGTGGAAGCGGTCGAAGCGGCGCGGCCACGGGCTGCGCCCGACGAAGTAGATTCCGATCTTGTCGGTGTCGGGAAGGCAGGCCCCGCTCATGCCTGCGAGGAGCGCAAGCCTGCGTCCTGGGGGCGCCGCCGCGGTCAGGATGCCCATCGCGGCCAGTCCTGCCACGCCGTCCCGTCGGGCTACGGGAATCCAGCCCAGGCCCGGACCGGTTCCCCAGTGCGGCACCATGTCCATGGCGAGGTGGGAGGCGAATCCGGCGGCAAATGCGGGAAGCGGCCGGCGCAGTGCTGTGCCGATCAGCGCTCCGGCACCCACGTGCGCACTAATAATCATCAGTCGTATGCTCCTGACCTTCATGGGATCCATGGCAGTTTCCGGTGGTCACGTTGCCCGGTCAGAACAACGTATGCACCAGTCGAGTGTGTCTGGCGGTGTCCGTGCGCCGAAGAGGGTCACACCGTTGCGTCCCGCTACCATCCCGTCCGGGGAGCTGGCCTGTGGGACGTGGGTTTCCGCAGGATCCGGCTTTACGGACATCCCGGAGCGGCTTTGTCTAGACGACGACGCGGCGGCCTTCGAAGGCGCGGCCGAGGGTGACCTCGTCCGCCCATTCCAGATCCCCGCCCATGGGCAGGCCGCTGGCCAGACGGGTGACCTTCAGACCCATGGGAGCGATCTGGCGAGCCAGATATGAAGCGGTGACCTCACCCTCGGTATTCGGGTCGGTCGCGAGAATCAGTTCGGTCACTGTTCCGTCGGCGAGTCGGGCGATCAGTTCCCGGATGTGCAGATCGTCAGGGCCGACCCCGCCTATCGGATTGATCGCCCCGCCGAGGACGTGGTAACGCCCGCGGAACTCCCGCGTCCGCTCGACGGCGACGACGTCCTTCGGCTCCTCGACGACACAGATCTGTGCCGGATCACGACGGTGATCGGAGCAGATCCGGCACAGTTCCGCCTGCGCGACGTTGAAGCACGTCCGGCAGAAGCGGACCTTGTCCTTGATCTCATTCAGCGTGGTCGCCAGTCGCCGTACATCCACGGGATCAGCGGAAAGCAGGTGGAAGGCGATCCGTTGTGCGCTTTTCGGGCCGATACCGGGCAGCCGGCCGAGTTCGTCGATCAGATCTTGGACGATCCCCTCGTACATCGTCACCGACCTGTCTCAGAGTCCGCTGTTCCGGTGGTCGCCATTCTGCTGATTATTCTTTTGGCGGGTATGGCCGGCAGGTGTTCGCCCGCTTGAGAGCTGCCCATCCCGCGCATGTCATCCCAGGCCGGGGGCTGCTGGCCCCGGGCCGAACCCGCCCGGCAAACCTGCCGGGCCACCGCCGAGTCCGCCAGGACCACCAATGCCACCAGGACCGCCGATACCGCCGAGCCCACCGAGGACATCGCCGAACCCGCCGGTAACCTGACCCATCCGTTCGGAGGCAAGCTTGCGCGCATTGTCAGCGGCGTCCCGGACCGCCGCGAGGACGAGGTCGGCGAGCGTTTCGGTGTCGGCCGGATCCACCGCGGCGGGGTCGATGGCGAGATCGACCAGTTCACCCCCACCGGTGACCGTGGCCTTCACCAGACCTCCTCCGGCGGTGCCGTCGACCCTGGCATCGGCAAGTTCCTGCTGGGCGGTCAGCAACTCGGCCTGCATCCGCTGGGCCTGCTGAAGAAGCTGGCCGATGTTCGGCCCGGCGCCCGGCGGTATCTGCGGATTCGGCATGCCACGAGCCTACGTCCGGGCTCCGGCGCTACCGCCCTGCCGGCCACTTGGTGCCCTGCCGGCAACTTCGCACGCACTCGATGTGCACTCGTCGACCATGCGGCCTCGGCGTCCTGTGGATGTCACTTTGTGGGCTGTTCGATGATGGTGGCGCCGAGACCGGCCCGCAGCAGTGCCATCGCCGCATCCTCGCCCGACAGCGACCCGAGGACCTGGGCCTCCGGCAGCGCGAAAGGAACATGATCGCGCTGCCTTTGGCTCTCTGGTGACGAATCGGAATGCCCGGATGTGTCGTCGTCCGGGGACGGCTCGTCATCGACCTCGCCATAGCTGGCTGCCGGGCCGGCTGGCGGTGGCGCCGAGGCCGTCACCAGAACCGTGGGTGACACGCGTGGCATGTTTGTGTTGCTGTGAGTGGTCGTACCAGCGTGCGCGACGCTGCGTGGATGCCGTCGTTCAGCCGGTGCGGCAGCGTCTGGATCCGGCCGTGGGGCTGCCTGCGCCTGTGGTGCCTGCTCCGAGATCAGGGACGCCGACGGGTTGTCCGGAGGCCGGACGGCCGCCTGTCGCTCAGGTGATGCCGCCTGGCGCTGCGGCGACGTTGTCGTCGCAGGCAGCGCCACAGCGGGTACGGCGTGGGTGGCAGCGCCGGACGCTGTCGATGAGCCAGAACCGCCGGGACCGGGTCCCGCGCCCGGGCTCGGATCGCTCGACCAGCTGGATCCACCGAAACCGCCGGACGGACCAGCGTTGCTGGAGGAGGCTGTTCCACCGGGTGGACCACTCGGCGGTCCGCCGGCCGCTCCGATGGTGACCCGCCAGGTTCCGCCGGCGACCTCGGTCAGCGCGGCGCACAGGACGTCCACGTTGCTGCCCTGCCCGAACATCCGGGCGATTGTCGGCACCGAGAAGGCCAGGATGACCTCGTCGCCACGGACGTCCGCGACCGATGCATATTCCTGCAGCAGAGCATGTGTGGCAGCTTTGCGTGACCGGGCCGCACGCAGCACGTCGCCCCAGATTGCTCGCAGTCCTCCCGCGTCGAAACCGCCGCCCGGGCCGCCTGGCCGTGCTGCGGGGGGAGCGGGAGGGCAGGAGACGGGTCCGGGCTCGGGCGGCGGCTGTATCCGGGTCGAGGGAGCTCGGCTGGCCGTGCCGGGCGCTGGCGCCGGAGCGGTCGCGGCGGGCTCGTGCGGGGCCTGGACCGACGCAGCCGGACCTGGTGTGGCGGCCGGAGCCGCCGTGCCGGCCGGGGCCCTCGGCTGCGTGCCCGTGGCCGTACCGGCGACACCCGTAGTCGTACCCGCAGCCGTGACCGGGGTGGTGGTGCCGGTCGTCCCCCCCTGACGTTCCAACCGCTCGATGCGGACCAGTAGCGCTGACGGGTCGGATCCCGCGGCGGGCAGCAGCGCGCGTGCCAGCATCAGCTCGAGCAGGAGCCGTGGGCTGGTCGTTCCGCGCATCTCGACCAGGCCGGTGTGCACGACATCGGCGGCACGGGAAAGCTCGGCCTGGCCCATCCGTGCGCACTGGCCACGCATCCGTTCGAGCTGGTCGACCGAGTAGGTCTCCAACAGTCCCTTGTCGGGGGCGTCCGGGACGGCCGCAAGCACGATCAGATCCCGTAGGCGTTCGAGCAGGTCCATGGCAAAGCGGCGCGGATCGTGCCCGGAGGAGACGACCTTGTCGATGACGGTGAAGGCGGTGGCACCGTCACGCGCGGCCAGGGCGTCGACCGCCTCGTCCAGCAGGACGCCGTCGGTCATGCCGAGCAGTGCGACCGCCCGGTCGTAGCGCAGGCCGTCCGGGCCGGCCCCGGCAAGCAGCTGGTCGAGAACGGACAGTGAGTCACGTACCGACCCGGCGCCAGCCCGCACGACCAGCGGTAACACCGCCGGGTCGACATC
>NZ_CAAAFT010000057.1:8755-14255 GCF_900634765.1 Candidatus Protofrankia californiensis
TACCGACCCGGCGCCAGCCCGCACGACCAGCGGTAACACCGCCGGGTCGACATCCACGCCCTCCTGCGCGCAGACCGACGTCAGATGGTCACGCAGCACCCCGGGCGGAACCAGCCGGAACGCGTAGTGGTGCGTCCGGGACCGGATGGTGGCGATGACCTTGTCTGGCTCGGTGGTCGCGAACACGAACTTCAGGTAGGACGGGGGCTCCTCGACGACCTTGAGCAGAGCGTTGAAGGCCGCCGCGGTGACCATGTGCGCCTCGTCGACGACGAACACCTTGAAGCGCGCCGAGGCGGGTGCGAAGAACGCACGCTCTCGCAGATCACGGGCGTCGTCGACCAGCCCGTGGGAGGCGGCGTCGATCTCGGTGACGTCCATGCTGACCCCACCGCGGATCGACACGCACTGTTCGCAGACCCCGCACGGTTCCGGTGTCGGACCGTTCACGCAGTTCAAGGATGCGGCAAGGATGCGCGCGGACGACGTCTTGCCGCAGCCGCGCGGCCCACTGAACAGGTAGGCATGGTGGAGACGGCCGGTGCGCAGCGCCTGCATGAGCGCGCCGGTGACGTGCTCCTGGCCGACGACCTGGGAGAAGGTCGCCGGACGGTATCGGTTGTACAGCGCACCGCTCACTGGACCACCGGCTTACCTGCCTCATCGGAACCCAGGACCACGCCCTCGTAACGAAGGCGCCCACGTAACAAAGGACGACCCCCCGCACACCCGCCAGAGCCTGCTTACCCTTGCTGCCTTCCGGCCCTGGGGGGGTTCACGAGGGTGACGCCGCGCGAGGGGTCTGCTCGACAGTCTATGGCCTGCTGGAGGGATCTTCGCTGTGGGGTCGGCCTGCCACGGGTAATCGTTATCTGGTCGACAAACCGTAGCGAAGTATTTCATACCATTCAGTCTCGCGACGGCCCGAGTGCACGCCGTGCGAAGGTAGCGGCACCCCGATCGCCCACAGCGCGCAGGAAACTCGGTGAGGTCGAGCATGAGCATCAGCATCCGTAACCAGATTCTCGGAACTGTGACCGAAATCACCTTGGGTGAGGTGATCGGCACTGTGAAGATCCGCCTGGCTGCCGGGCAGGAGGTGACTGCCGCGGTGACCACCGAGGCGATCCGGGATCTTGGCGTCACCGATGGCTCGCAGGTCCGGATCCTGGTCAAGTCGACTGAGGTGGCCCTGGCCGTGAACGCGGTGTCCGGCCTGAGTATCCGCAACCAGATCCCCGGCACGGTTACCGGGATCGACCAGGGTGGGGCGATGGCCGTCGTGAAGGTTGCCATCGAGGGAGGGGACCAGATCACCGCCGCGATAACCAAGGCGGCTGCCACCGACCTCGGTCTTGCGCAGGGCTCCGCGGTCACCGTCCTGATCAAGTCCACGGAGGTCGCGATCGCCGGCGTCTGACTCGGCGGGGGATCGCTCCGCCCGGCGCCTCCATCGTCCGTCAGATCCGATAGGGTGGCCAACGGAGGATTCGCCTAGTGGCCTAGGGCGCACGCTTGGAAAGCGTGTTGGGGGCAACCCCTCGCGAGTTCGAATCTCGCATCCTCCGCGCGCCGGCTTAGCCTGCTCGCTGAACTGCCTCGAAAGGGTTCCCGGACCCTTTGATCATCCAGCCGTCGGCGGAGGATCCGCAGGTCCGGCTGTGGCTGCGTGCGGACGTCGAAGGGTGGATGGACCGGCACCGGCCCGGGTGGCGGGAGCGGGACTGAGCCCATGGGACGGGCAACGAGAGATCAGCGGATGCGCGGCCAATGCCCCCTGCGCCGGGCTCGATGGTCGGGCCGCTACCGTCTCATCACACCAGGAACTCACGTATGGTCACGAAAGGGCCACACACGGCGAATCACGCTTGTGTAATTAGCCGCGAAACGCTGTGCCTGACCGGCGACGTGGGTAAGTTCGAGCGGAGGTTGAGGGATGCTTAGACCACGGCACCCGATCAAGGAGCTGGAGGCCGTTTTACGGAGCGCAGAGAAGCAAGGCTGGAAGGTCGACAGGGGCAAGGGCTACTTCAAGATGTTCTGCACCTGCGGTGAGCTCCACAAGAAGTTCGTGCACCTCACCCCGTCCGACCCCAACTACGAGAAGAACCTCCGCGGGTATCTGAAGAGCCGAACATGCTGGAAGGAGGACATGCCGTGAGGTACTACACGATGACCGAACTCAAGGCCAGTGGCCCGCTCGACGGCCTTGACGCTTATACTGATCTTCTCGCTGACGCTCTGTACAGCCTGCACAACGTCACCGACCCCGACCTTGGCGCCACCCTCAGCACCGGCCGCATCGACGTCACAATGATCGTCGATGCTGACACCCTCGAAGAGGCTCTGCACAAGTCCCTCACCGCCACGCGTACCGCGATCCACGCGGCCGGCGGCGCGACTCCCGACTGGGAGCGGATGATCCGCGAGGTTGGCACGCAGGCCCGCGAACTCACCGACGCCTAGCAAGCACCGGTCACCAACGCCAACGGCTCGAGGCCCGGCCCCGCTCGGGAACCGGGCCGTGAACCCTTAATCAATATGGGCGCGTGGTGGGCACGGACACTCTGATCACCCCTGTGGTTCCCTGGCCCATCCTGACATCACAGAGCGTGAAACGCCCGGGTAGACCGGCATATCTGGGTTCATCCGGCATCGCCTGACATGCCGTCCGAAGGGTTCGAATCTCGCATCCGCCGCGCGCTGGTTTGGCCTGCTCGCTGAACTGCGTTCAGCTTCGCGGGTGGCCGTGATGCCTGCCCGGGGGGGCGACCCCCGGACCCCCGGTGCCGGGCTTCGCCCGGCTGTGTATCCGATCATCCGTTTGCGGTAGCAGGCTGCGCGGTGTCGGGCAGTCGTCCGGAACGACGTCAGCCGCCGCCGCGCGCCACCCACGTCTGCCGGGCGATGGCGTATACGGCGTCGCCGCGGAACGTGCGGTGTGCGTCGGTCAGGCCGAGCTTGCCGGCAACCCGGATCGATGCGGCATTGCCCGGGTGGATCAACGAGATGACCTCGTCAGCCCCGACATGGGTAAAGGCGAACTCCAGTACCGCCGCTCCGGCTTCGGTCGCCAGCCCCAGTCCCCACAGGTCGCGGCGGAGGAGCTGTCCGGGACGATGCGGCGCCGGCTCGGCGCCGCATGACCGGGCTGGCCGAGCGCCACACCCTGCGGACTACTCCGACCGTCCGCCGCGCGCTCGCCGAGCGCCTTCCCAAGGCCGTGGCCACGGGGCCGCGTACGAGTTCATCACCGGGCCGCTTCTGGAGGCTCCTTACCGGGTGGGGAAGCGGCTGATGCCGCCGCTGGACGACCGGTTCAGCACCCGCCGTGGCACCTATCGGATCATTTACCGCATCGACGACAAGGCCATGACGGTGACCGTCGTCGACATCGACCACCGCCGCGACGTCTACCACCGCTGAGCACCGACCGGACAAGACGTCCGAGTGACCCAGCGTGACTGTGATCCGGGCGCATCCTCGCGTCCCGGACCGCGGTCTTTTCGATCTCTTGGAACCCACACGGTCCCCACGCCGGTTCCACCAATCAGCGTTTTCGGCCGGCTGTCAGCGATCACGCTCGATGCGGAAACCGCTGCGGCACAGGGGATTCCGGCTATGAGCGATCCTCGCCGATTTGCTCTTGATCGGGTTCGAATCTCGTATCCTCCGCGCGCCGGCTTGGCCTGCGGAGACGCCCCTTTTGGGGATGTCGCACCCTTGGTCACCGTGAGCGCAGAACGGGCAAGTGGGCACACCAGTACATGATCAACTCCTCGGGGTTGGCCCCCGGTGATCGATATGAGCACGTTGTGGGCACACGCCTGCACGCGTCGTCGGGTCCCTGCTGCGCCACCCGGGCGTGGACCGGTCCGAAAGGTGCGGCGGTGGACACCGAGGTCGGAGCGGACCACAGAAGCTACGGACAGAGAACATCACGGGTAGTCACCGCGCCTCGGTGCGGTGACTACCCGTCGCTGGGTGGCCTCGGTCATCGTCCCAGCTGTTTTGACGCGGAGGTGATGTTGACGCCCAGGCGGTCCTGCGCGCTGCGCGCCGCGGGTGAGGATGGCCTCGGTGGCGTCAGCCACGCCGGGCCGTGCGCTACTGCCGGGTCTCGTCCCCACGAAGTCGTTACATGAGAGCGAAGAACACCCGGCTACTGTCCAATGACAGAGACTCCTCGACGATCCAGCTACCGCCTTGCACCTGATCGGTGGGGACGGACACGCAGGCGTTGCCTGAGGCCTCGGCGTTCGGGAACATCTCGCTGACGTCGCTGAGGCTGTCCGGGACGACCCCGCAGTAATCGTCCTCGCCACCCGCGCCGAAGGTGTTTCCGCCCGAGCCGTGGAAGTGGATCGACAGGTCGACCCACGGTGTCCCGGAGCCGGTCCCGGTGTAGGTCACCTTGACGGGCACCAGCACGAACTGTCGGCCAGCGGCGGGGGGCTTGTTGAACTGATTCTCGGCGGCGACCTGGGCGGCCGCGTTCAAGACCGTGGGGCCCAGGGTCAGCTGCCAGTCACCGATGTCGACGGTGGTACCGGCCGGGCAGCGGCTTCTGCCGGGTGCCGGGGGCGTCGCCGGCGGACGCCCTGCCGGGGGTGGCCGAGCCGTCCGGCTGGCCGACGATGTCGGCTCCTGCTCCGTCCGGATCGATGCCGGCGCACCCGGTCATCGCCAATGCCACGGCGACGAGGAGCGAGAGGATCGCGGGGGAAGCGGCCCGTCTGGCACGCGTTTCAGCGGAAGTTGTGATTCTGGACGGCATGAAGAAACGCATTCGATGATCACTTTCTGGGTATCTTGTGGCGAGTATCGAAAAGGTGTGGACGGTTGACTTTCTCGTGGTGGGAACTTTGTTCAGGCTCTGTCTTTTCCGCCGTTCCCGATCCCTTTCCCGGCCCGTTCTGGTCGTTGGACGGCTACCGAAGGTCGGACTCGGCCGTTGCCTGAACAGATGCCGCGTGTTCGGTGCGTTCTGTTCGCGAGGGTCGAGGAGCTGACCGGAAGGGAAACCCCGGCGCGTGGCCGCGCGACGTCGACGACATCCGCTACGACGACGCGCAGACCGTGCTGCTGCACGGCCTGTTCGACCAGCGCCGGTTCCTCGACCTGCTGCGCGGCTACGTCACGTTCGCCAGCGTGGGCGGCTCCGGCCTGCGGAAGCGGATCGCGAAGGCGCACCAGTACTTCGCGGTCAGCCGGGCGGTGGAGAAGACCGTCGAGGCGATCCGCGGCGACGGGAAGGCCGGTGTCGTCTGGCACACCCAGGGCTCCGGCAAGTCGATGGAGATGGAGCTCTACGCCTACCAGGCCAGCGTCGACCCGCGGCTGGCGAACCCGACGATCCTGGTGCTCACCGACCGGATCGACCTCGACGACCAGCTCTACGGGGTGTTCAGTTCCAGCCTGCTGCTGCCGGGCGAACCCGTGCGGATCGGCAGCCGCGAACAGCTCCGCGCGGAGCTGTCGAGCCGCGCGACCGGCGGCA
>NZ_CAAAFT010000058.1:0-478 GCF_900634765.1 Candidatus Protofrankia californiensis
TGTGGACGAGGCACATCGCAGCCACTACGACACCCTCGACGGGTTTGCCTTACGGCTGCGCGAGGCGCTGCCGAAGGCGACGTTCCTCGCGTTCACCGGCACCCCCCTGTCGGAGGCGGACCGCGACACCCGCAAGGTGTTCGGCGACTACATCGACGTCTACGACCTCACCCGGGCCGTTGAGGACGGGGCGACCGTCCGGGTGTACCACGAGAGCCGGCTCATCCCGCTGGAGCTGCCGCCGGGCGTCGATCCCGAGACGATCGACACCCAGGCCGACGAGATCACCGCCGGGCTGGACGAGGCGGAACAGGAGCGGCTGCGCCGCGGCGTCGCCGTGATGAACGCGCTCTACGGCGCGCCGGCCCGGGTGCGGACCCTGGCGAGTGACATCGTCAAACACTGGGAGGCGCGCTCCGACCGGATGCGTTCGTTCATCGACGGCCCCGGCAAAGGGACGATCGTCTGTGCCACCCAG
>NZ_CAAAFT010000058.1:503-981 GCF_900634765.1 Candidatus Protofrankia californiensis
CGTGGACGAGGCACACCGCAGCCACTACGACACCCTCGACGGGTTTGCCTTACGGCTGCGCGAGGCGCTGCCGAAGGCGACGTTCCTCGCGTTCACCGGCACCCCCCTGTCGGAGGCGGACCGCGACACCCGCAAGGTGTTCGGCGACTACATCGACGTCTACGACCTCACCCGGGCCGTCGAGGACGGGGCGACCGTCCGGGTGTACCACGAGAGCCGGCTCATCCCGCTGGAGCTGCCGCCGGGTGTCGATCCCGAGACGATCGACACCCAGGCCGACGAGATCACCGCCGGGCTGGACGAGGCGGAACAGGAGCGGCTGCGCCGCGGCGTCGCCGTGATGAACGCGCTCTACGGCGCGCCGGCCCGGGTGCGGACCCTGGCGAGTGACATCGTCAGACACTGGGAGGCACGCTCCGCCCAGATGCGCCCGTTCATCGACGGCCCCGGCAAGGGGATGATCGTCTGTGCCACCCGG
>NZ_CAAAFT010000058.1:1355-3104 GCF_900634765.1 Candidatus Protofrankia californiensis
CGGATCTGCGCGGACCTGTACCGGGAGATCGTCGCGCTGCGCCCCGACTGGCACGACGACGCGGTCGACCGCGGGAAGATCAAGGTCGTCTACACGGGGAACACCGACGACAAGGGCGAGATCTTCAAGCACGTCCGACGGCCGTCCCAGAACAAGGTGATCCAGTCCCGGGTGCGTAACGCCGACGACCCACTCGAACTGGTCATTGTGCAGTCGATGCTGCTCACCGGGTTCGACGCGCCGCCGCTGCACACGATGTACCTCGACAGGCCGATGCGCGGCGCCGCGCTCATGCAGGCCATCGCCCGGGTCAACCGTACCCACCGCAACAAGCGGGACGGCCTGCTCGTCGCCTACGCCCCGGTGGCCGAGCGGCTGCGTGAGGCGCTCGCCGAGTACACGTCCACCGACCAGGCACAGCAGCCCCTCGGCCGCGACCTCGACGAAATGATCGGCAAGGTTCGTGACCTGCACGATGTCATCGTCAGGATCCTCGCCGATCACGACTGGCGGACGGTGCTCGCCGGCGGCACGAGGACGGCCTACAAGGACGCCCTGCTCGGCACCGTCGAGTACCTGCGCGACCCGACCCGGCCGGGGAACACGGCGCAGGACGGCCGGCTCCCGCGCGCCGCCCGGTTCCGCGACGCCGCCGCCCGCCTCGAACGGGCGTACGCGCTGTGCTCCGTCCGGGACGAGCTGGACGACCTGCGTCCCGACATCGCGTTCTTCCACGCCGTCCGGGTGTCGATGGCCAAACTGGACGCCGAGGAGCGGCGGGCCGCCGGCCTGCCCGTCCCCGACGAGGTCGAGATCCTGCTGCGCCAGCTGACCGCCGCGACGATCGAGGCCGGCGGTGTCACCGACCTCTACGAAGCGGCCGGGATCGAGCGGCCCGACCTCTCCCACCTGGACGAGGCGTACCTGGAGCGGCTGCGGGCGTCGAAGACCCCGAACCTCGCGATTGAGGCACTGCGGCGTGCCATCGAACAGACCATGCGTCAGGCCACGCGGCACAACCTGGTCCGCCAGCGCAGCTTCTCTGATCGGCTCGTCGAGCTGATGAACGCCTACCGCAACCAGCACCTGACCGCCGCCGAGATCCTCACCAAGCTGGTGGAGATGGCCAAGGAGGTGAACACCGAGGGCGACCGCGGCCGGCACTTCACACCACCGCTGTCCGCCGACGAGCTCGCGTTCTACGACGCCGTCGCGCAGAACGCCTCCGCTGTCAGGGACCTGGGGGACGACAAGCTCGCCGCGATCGCACGCGACCTCGTCGTCCAGGTCAGGAAGTCGGTGACCACCGACTGGACGATCCGCGAGGACGTCCGGGCGCGGATGCGCACCATCATCAAGCGCCTGCTCGCCAGGCATGGTTACCCGCCGGACGCGGCGCGGGAGGCGATCGACCTCGTCATCGCCCAGACAGAGACGTTCGCCGAGGACTGGGCCTCCGGCACCGAGCGTTGACCCGCGTACGGACCATCCGACGGCATCCAACTGTTGGGCGCTACGTCTACGCCGCGATGGAAGGCGCCGCGACGCGCACAGAAGCAGCGCGCCCGAAGACCGCCCGCCACAGTTCGGTGCGCTTGTCGTAGGTGCCCTGACGGTACGGGTCGTCGGCCAGCCGGTTCAGGAGCGCGTCAAGATCACGGCGGCCCTCGGAGGGTAAGGCGTCACGCTGTTGCTCGGCGTAGGTGACCCAGCGGATTATGTCTCTGGCCATTGGTCACCTCCGGATTT
>NZ_CAAAFT010000058.1:3622-12634 GCF_900634765.1 Candidatus Protofrankia californiensis
TGTCTCTGGCCATTGGTCACCTCCGGATTTCTGCCTGGCGAGGTGGTCGTTCCGAGCACGCTGGGGTCTCCGGCCTCTATGCGTCGACGGTCCGCGAGAGCACCGGCTTCGATCTCCGGGTTGGCGGTGAGCACCGCCTGCCCCCACCACTTGTCGATCACTGCGGTCACCGGGTCGAGGTTGAGGGTGTTGTCGGCCTCTGCCAGCGCGATCCGCAGTTCCGTCACGAACATGTCGCGATCGTCTGGACGGAGCGCATCACGGATCGCGGGCCCGTTCTTCTCAACGCGGTTGCGGACCCCGTAGATCGGGATGGTGTCGGCCGTACGATCCATTGTTCCAGCCCGTGGGTAGAGCAACGGCGAGGAGAAGCGACAGTGTCGACCGCGTGATCCGCTGTCCTCGTCGACAGAACATGTCAACAGAACAGTTGCCGCCTGCCGCCGTTACGGCGGGGAGAAGATGTCGGCGGCTGTGACGGTGAGGGCTCCGGTCGGCGGGTTGCGGATCTCCTCGCGGGCGCAGATGGCAAGGCGGATCGGTCCGGGACGCTCCGTTGCCCGCCGGCCGTCACCGTCCTGTGGTCCGGTGCCATCGGCATCCAGATGATCTTCCGTGGGCAGGTGGGGCCCCAGGGCACGGATCTTCTCCTGGAGGCCGGCAGCCAGCCGCCGGCCGTCGACGCTTCGCGTCCACTTCGCCTCCCCGGCAAGCACAGGATGTCGGTCTCGGCCGGCCAGTACGACCGCGTCGATCTCGTCCCGGCCGCCGGTGCCCCAGTAGGGTCCGACCGCGACGATGTCCGGTCCCAGCGAACCCGCGACGGCCAGCCGTCGCAGATGCTCCCGGAACGACTCCTCCCAGGGAGCGCCGAAATGGTCGTCAAGGCTTTTGAGCAGCACGGGTAGCAGTGCTTCCCCGAGACCGCGGTCGATCTCGGGGCGGAACCGGGAAAGTATTCCGAGATAGAAGGCGAGAAAGTTGTCGGCGATCCGGTAGACACGGCGCCGGCTGCGAGGAGTGTCGGTCACTGGCATGATTCGCTCAACGAGCCGTAGTTCGATGAGCCGGTCCAGGGTGCGCGCCGGTTCGGCCCGGATGTAGTCCTTAATCTCGTTGTACTGCGTACGGCCCGAGGCGATGGCGTGTAGTACCGCCGCCGGATGTTCGCCGTGCTCCACTTCGGTCGCCAGCACAAGCTGTCCCTCTGTGAGCAGGGATGCGCCGGGTCGGCAGGCCAGCCGCAGCAGGTTGTCGGTGATGCCCGCATCCTGATCCCACCACGACAGGTACAGCGGTACCCCGCCGACCAACCCGTACACGAATGCCCGGTCGGCCGGCGTGAGCCCGGGCAGCATCAACGCGGCCTCGTTCGGGCGGAAGGGATGCAGCGACAGCGACAGGTCGAATCGGCCGTAGAGCGGCGCCCGCTGTTCCTGTAGCGCGGTCATGTGCCGCACCGCCGACCCGCACAGCAGCAGCCGCAACTTGGTCCTACCCGCGGCGCGGTCGAGGAAGGCCCGCAGCACTCCTGGAAGATCCGGTGAGGTTGCGACAATCTCCGGGAACTCGTCCAGGACGACGAGAAGCGGCTCGTGCTCCGCTGTCGCGGCCAGGTCGTCGAGTGCGTCGTCCCAATCGGAGTATGGGCGCGCGAGCAGGTCCCGGAACCGCCCGGGGACGCCGTCCACGACCTGGCGGGACAACTGCGCCAGCTCGCCCGAGGCCGCGCGGCCGGCACCAGTGTGGAAAACCGACCGCCGTCCGGCGGCGAAGCGGTGTAGCAGGGCGGTCTTGCCGACTCTGCGCCGTCCCCATACCACTGCTGGCCGTGGGTCGGTCGAGGCCCACCAGCGTTCCAGCGCTGCAAGCTCTTCGGTGCGATTGACGAACGCCATCCGCCTCTACTCACGTCGCGTGCTACTTACATCATCTGTAACTTACGTCGGATGCTAGTAGGCTGCCGGCAAGCCACGGGTGTTCCGGCGGGGTGGCGTGCCGTTCGCGAGCGGCTCAGATGTCCTTGACTCCCAGGATGTCGGCCACTTCGGGGTCGCTGTCGGCGAGGAAGTCACGACAGCGGGTGGCCTCCTCGGTCTCGCCGATTGCGCTGGCTGCGCGGCCCAGTGCCGCGAGTGCTCGAAGGAAGCCCCGGTTGGGTTCGTGGGACCAGGGAATCGGCCCGTGTCCTCGCCAGCCCGCGCGGCGTAGCTGATCGAGGCCACGGTGGTACCCGGTCCTGGCATAGGCATAGCTGGCCACCGGGTTGCCGGCATCGAAAGAGCGTTCGGCAAGCGTTGCCCAGGCGAGACTGGAGTCGGGGAAACGCCCTGCGACCGTCTCCGGGTCCTCGCCGGTACCCAGCGCCTTTGCTGCGGCGGGATCGAGGGTGAGCTTCGTTGGCGGCGGGCCGCCGAGCAGGTCCGATCGTCCGGATGAGGTTGTCATGGGGTCCATCCTGCCCGGTCCGATCGGCTTCACGTTCGGCCTGCGGGGGAATCCGTCAGGCGATGGACCTGCCGGGAGGGGGTGGGCCGGCAGGTCCATCACATGATCGGGGTCCGAGGGTGGTGGAGCACCGGACGGCGACCGGGCGGAACACGATCGGATCACCTGTGATCTTTTAGCCACGAAATATCACATGATGTACATCTTGTGTGTCACAGGACGGTTGGGTTGGTGACGGTGACGTCCCAGAGGTTCTTGCCGACCACGCCGGCCTTGCCGTCGTCCACCCGAGTCAGATAGGAGTAGAGCGATGCCAGACCCTGGGACTCCCGCCCGAAACGTCCGTCCACCTGGAGAATGAACTTCTTCTGGCGCATCTCGCTCTGCCAGACATAGGCGTCGGGGCGGACCTCGCCGGACAGAGCGCTGGACAGCGTCGTTCCGGTGAAGTCCGCCGAGTCCAGCAGGGCCTTGGCGCGATCCAGCGTCATCGCCGGTTGTGCCGGAGTGATCGCGCGCTCTATCGCACCGGCACTGGACGTGCCAGCGGACGACGACGGTGCCGGGCCGTTGCGGGTCAGGCCCATCTTGGCCGCGCAGGACGGCCACGGGGACCAGCCGCGGGAGTTGTAAAGCTTGTAGGCGGCCTCGTCCTGGAGCGCCGACGGCGCGTCGCTGGGTAGACCGGAGTAACCCAGACCGCGCCAGGTCCCGGTGTCGAACTGGTAGGCGCCGTAGTAGCCGTTGCCGGTGTTGATCCGATAGTTGCCGCCGGACTCGCACTGACGGAGCTTGGCGAAGTCGTCCGCGGTTGCGGCACCTGCGGGTGCGGCCGTGACAGCCAGACCGCTGCCCACGAGTGCTGTTACGGCACCGGTGGTACGCAGGACCTTCATGACGGTGGAGGGATGCTGCGGGGCGCGGTGCCTGCCACCAGACGGCATGTGGGTCGGTCCTTCCCGTCGCCTACGAGGTGAGCTGTCGGGTGCGGGCGGGAACAAGCCCGGCCGGTAGCGCTGATGGGCGCTGCCGGCTTTACCCCAAGGACTCCGTGTGCGGACGTCCGGATGTTGGTTCCCCCGCTCCTGTCCTTGTGGCTCCGCGGTAGATCGTGCCGTACCGGACGGGGACAGGATTCGGCGTCCGTCCGGGCGGCCTCACCGATCCGGTGAGTGGGAAGAACTCTAGCGAGTCTGGCTCTATCGAAGCAAATCGGGGTGTCGGATGAACTACACCCACGTGACTCCTATCACCCGAATGGGCTAAACACCTTGAACAAGTGACTCTACCTGGCGATCCGGACCTCTCTGTGACAGGGTCGTCTTCTTCAGATTTTATAACTTAAAGTGATAAATTCAGTCTTATCCGTATTTCTGGTTGCGCTGACTGTCACCTCTCAAGTGCTCTGGGGAGCAGGACCGCCCGGATCGGTCCCTGGGCCTCTCGGATCGGCTTCCGGACCTCTCAGACGGGCTTCGCCGATCCGGGAGGGACCTCGGATCCGGGCAGGGACCTCGAGTGCGAAGCGATCGTGATCGCGCTGTCTGCGGTCCTCCAGCGCGATCCGCCGCGTGCCTGACCACGGGCGAGCCGGCGGCTGTCGGTCAGGTGAGCCGCCGGCTGTCGGGTCGTTCAGGCGAAGGTGGCCGCCCGGGTCCGTGGGCCGCAGATGCCGTCCACCCGCAGGCCCTTCGAACCCTGCAGAAGGCCGGCCGCAAAAGCCGACTGGGGGCCGTAGCGACCGTCGATCAAGATCTTGTAACCGAGCGCGTTCATCTGGAGCTGCCAGGCTCGTACGTCCGATCGCACCTGATGGATCAGCCCGGTGGTGAACAACGTGCTGTCCGGGGCGTCCAACAGGCTCTCCGCGCTCTGGCGCACCACCAAGCGTCGGGTGCGGGTCGAGTCGGACGGCGAGCTCGGGCTCGCCGACCCCGCGCCGGACGAGCTGGCGTCTGCCGCAAGTTGGTCGGCGCCCATCCCCTGGCCGCAGATCGGCCACTGGCCGAAGCCGGATCGGACAGCCAGTCTCAGCGCGGCCTCGTCCTGGGTGGCTGGAGAGGCGCCGCTGGGCAGCCCCGTGTAGCCGAGACCCTGCCAGGTGCTCAGGGCGAACTGGTAGGCACCGTAGTAACCGTTGCCGGTGTTGACGGTGTAGTTCCCGCCTGACTCGCACTGGCGGAGCTCCGCCCATGTGGTGGCGGCGCTTGCGGGCTGTGACATCACGATGCTTCCGCCCACCGCGGCGACCAGGGCGGGAGCGACCACCAGCGCTCGGGCGCCCATCCGAGCCCGGCCGGTTCCGTGATGTCGACTGCGAGAACGTGCACTGGACATATTGGTTATGCCCTTCCCCACGCCTGCGAAGTGAGCTGTCGGGTTCGGGCTGGGATTGCCCGGCCGCATTTGCGGCTTCACCCCGAGGACGCCCGATATCGGCGCCCGGAAGTGGGTCCCCCGTTCCTGCCGCAAGTTTGGGTTTTCGTCGGACGAGGGCAGGATTCGGCGTGCCGCCCGACGCGTGTTCGCTGTATCGCGAGCACGGCGGAGACCATAACAACAATTGCTGGGCGCCGAACAAGCAGCGAATCCGCTTCGTGAGGATGCACACATCGAGCCGGCCGCTCTTGCCGAGGCTCGGGATCGGATGGTAACGCGCACGTACGCACGCTCATTACTTTCATCGTACTTTTATTGCCGTGGAAACTCCGTATCCCGCCGTGGCGGTGACGATCGGAACCGGATTATCCGGGTAGCGAACCGTGCGTGATCCGGCTGTCCGTATGGTCCAGGTCGAAAACCTGCATCCAGGCGATCGGGTACCTGCGGTGCGAAATGCACCCGATCTCGCCGAACGGGCACCGAATGACGGGACGGGATGCACACCACCGTGATCCGACGATGGTGCGACGTTTCCGAAACCTGTTCCATACCGATGGCGGGTGGCCGTTGCCCCCTGTTCGGGGATTGGTGCCCGCACGCGAACGCTCGCCAGCCGGACGACGGGCCCGGTCTGGCGAGCGTGTTGTTGAGTTGCCCTGCCCGGAGTGGGTTCAGCCGGCGAGGGAACGTCCCACGGAACGCAGGTCCTCGCACGCCTTCACGACCCGGGCGGCCATGCCGATTTCGGCTGCCTTGCCGTAGCTGCGCGGGTCGTACTGCTTCTTCACGCCGACCTCGCCGTCCACTTTCAGAACGCCGTCGTAGTTCCTGAAGATGTGATCGGCAACCGGCCGGGTGAACGCGTATTGGGTGTCGGTGTCCACGTTCATCTTGATCACGCCGTAATCCAGCGCTTCGCGGATCTCGGACAGGTCGGAACCGCTCCCGCCGTGGAAGACCAGATCGAGCGGTTTGGCGTCGGCTGGCAACCCGAGCTTCTGCGCGACATACTGCTGCCCATCCCGAAGGATACTCGGACGGAGTTTCACATTGCCCGGCTTGTATACCCCGTGCACGTTTCCGAAGGTTGCTGCGACCATGTAGCGGCCCCGCTCCCCGGCGCCGAGGACCTCGACGGTCCGCCACATGTCCTCGGGTGTGCTGTACAGCTTCTCGTCGATCGCGCCGACGATGCCGTCCTCCTCGCCGCCGACAACACCGATCTCCACTTCCAGGATGATTTTGGCCTGGTCCGTGTCCGTCAGCAACGCATCGGCAATCTTGAGGTTCTCCTCGATCTCGACTGCGGAGCCGTCCCACATGTGGGACTGGAACAGCGGCTCACGTCCCTCCTTGAGCACCCGCTCCTTGGAGATTGCGAGCAGGGGGCGCAGGTAGGTGTCGAGCTTGCCGGCCGGACAGTGGTCGGTGTGCAGGGCGATGTTGACCGGGTACGCCTTGGCGACATGGTGGGCGAACTCGGCCAGCGCCTGGGCGCCGAGAACCATGTTCTTCACCCTGGTACCGGAGAGAAATTCGGCCCCTCCGGTGGAAACCTGTACGATACCGTCGCTCCCGGCGTCGGCGAAGCCCTTCAACGCGGCATTCAGGGTTTCGCTCGACGTGACGTTGATCGCGGGGTAGGCGAATGCTTCGGCCTTGGCCCGGTCGAGCATCTGCACGTAGACATCTGGGGTGGCAATGGGCATCGGTCTGGCTCCTGTGGACAGTCGGGGCACGACGTGTCCGATTCGGTGATATTTTACCGATTCGGACGTGCGTCGTGCCGGGAAGTTGCGCGAAGGGTATGACGAGCGGTCCCCCTTCGGCGGGCAGGCTGCGACGGGTGAGCGTGGATGGTCTGCCGGGCGTGGTGTTCTATGACGTCATCCTCACTCTCGTCTTCGTCGAGAGCGGTGTCATCCGTCGGTTTCCGGCTACCCGGTGACACCGTCCTGCTCGCCGCCGGGGTTGCTCGCGGCCGACTCGGGCGCGGGCACGTCGCTCACTGTGTGGGAGCACATCCGGTAGATCTTCGATCGCACGGATCTCGCCGCCCCGGCCTGCGTCGACCTGCGTCCAGCAGACATACCCTGGCGACCGGGGTACCGTCGATCGCGATTTCCGGTGCCATGGTTGGTTATGCTACCGGGAAGCGCCCGGCCGCGCCCCCGTCCGAATGCAGTGAGGGCCGTCTGTCCGGCCGGACTCGTGCCTTCTAGCAGCGCTTTGGTACTCCGGCCTCGGGCTTGCGGTCCGGCCTGTTCTGTGGGCACGGACCTTTGTCCCGCCGCGCTCCGGGGCATGGTGATGACGCCGCGGGCCGGTCCGGTCTCGTCGTGGTCATCGAAGTGCCGTAGTCGCCGAAGCGGTCATCGGCGGAGTGGCGCGGCGGACGGGCCCGATGACCTGTCATGCTTGGTACTCGCTATTGTTGACGCCGGCTGGATGGCCAAAGGTGTCCCGATCATGTTGTTCGCGCCCAGGTCTTCGGGCCAGCGGAGGGGACATGCGCGGGGGGACCGACCGGACGGAAGGTTCCATGGATCGACATCGCAGGCACGGCTGTACCCGCCGGAGGTGGTCCGCTGCTGTACCGGCAGTCATCCTCGGTGTTCTCGGGGCCGGTGTGCTGGTCCTGACACAACTCGCCGACCGGGCCGGACCTGCCGGCGCCGACACGTCGGTCGTCGTCTCCCCGGCGTTGGCGTCGTCAACAGCTGCGGTCGCACTCGCTGCCCGATCGGTGTCGCAGCCGATGGCCGACCGCGGCACTGTCGGTGGGATCATGCAGCTTCACGCCGCCGTCCCCGCGGATACGCGAACCTGGGTGGCATTCGTCCTGAAGGGGCCCGGGACGATCGTCCGGGTGGCGCCCGCCGCGCCGTACGAAGCCACCGTCGACACCCGCCTGCTACCCGACGGCGCCTACACGTTGAACGAGATCGTGTTCCAGTCGTACCGAACCCCCTCGGTGCGCGCGAGCCGGTTGCAGATCGTCAACACGCCCCCACAGGCGACCATTGCGCAGGTCCGCGCCCAGCCACAGCCCACGGTCGGCCCGCCGGCCACGCCGACCCCAGTGGCAGCGTCCACGCCGGCCACGCCGCCCCCGGCGACGTCAGCCACGCCCCCGGTGACATTGGTGCTGTCTCCGGCGAACCTGGCCGCATCGGTGGCGACCACGCCGTCCGCCCAGGTCCTGGACGAGGCATCCCAGGTGGTCGCGCTCACGAATGCTGAGCGGGCCAAGGCGGGCTGCGGGGCGTTCACGGCGGATCCCCGGCTGACCACGGCCGCGCAGGCACACAGCGCCGACATGTCCGCTCACAACTATTTCAGCCACAACAGCCAGGACGGTCGGACGCCCTTCCAGCGCATGGCGAAGGCCGGGTACGAGTTCTCCATGGCCGCGGAGAACATCGCCGCGGGTCAGCGCACACCCGCGGAAGTGGTGCGGGGCTGGATGAACAGTGCCGGACACCGCGAGAACATCCTGAACTGCTCGTTGAAGCAGATCGGTGTCGGCTACGCCGCCGGAGGCAGTTACGGCACTTACTGGACGCAGGATTTCGGGACGCCGTAGGTAGATCGAAAAATGTCACTCATGGTAAGAGCGTGTCTGGGAATCCTCGTCCGCCCGGCGAGCCGGACAGACGGTTCTCGAGCACGCTCGAGGGTTCTGGTGATTGTCGCGGTCCGTTCCCGGAAAGTCGTGCTCCCGACATCCGGGTGCGGGCCGCGGCGGCCGTGACCGTCATCACCGGTTAGTCTGACTCTTCGGTCACGTCGGGTCGATACCGAGCGGTCGGAACGACGTGTTGGTAGACAGAGTGTGACGGGATGCAACGTTTATGATGTTGGCTCTTCCGGGACTGCCAGGGGAGCAGGAGGGGGGGACGTGGCTCGCGCGGTCGTTACCGGCGCTGGCGGATTCATCGGGGATGCGGTCGTGCACGAGCTGCGTCGACGCGGCTACGACGTCATACCGGTCGATGTCCGCCGCGGCCCGGGCATTGTCGTGGCGGACGTCACCCGACCAGGAGGCCTGGACAAGCTGCTGGTCGGGGCCGATCTCGTCGTACACGCGGCGGCTGTTGGCACGGGCGGGGGAGGGGAACTGGCCGCGGTGCGCGCTGGGGTGCGGCGCCGGCCGGCGCCGCTTACCGACAGTGAGCTGCG
>NZ_CAAAFT010000059.1:0-3247 GCF_900634765.1 Candidatus Protofrankia californiensis
CGCTGGGGTGCGGCGCCGGCCGGCGCCGCTTACCGACAGTGAGCTGCGCTGGGTGACGCTCGAGGGCACCACCGGGGTGCTGGACGCCTGTGAGCGGGCTGACGTCGGCCGGGTTGTGCACATCTCCTGCGTGAGCGTGCTGGGCAGCTCCTTCCCGGATCTGGTGGACGAGAGCGCGCCCGTCACGGCCACCGGTCTGGCGCGTCCCGACGCGCTCGCCGCGGCGGAACGCGCGGCGGTCACCGCCGCCGCTCGGGGACTGCCGGTGACGGTGCTGCGGGTCGGTGACGCCTATGGTCCGCGGGCCGGCCGGTGGACGTTGTGGCCGCTGCTTCTGTTGCGGGCGGGGCGCTTTGTCCTGGTGGACGGCGGCCGCGGGCTCCTGAGCCCGATCCACGTCGACGATCTGACCTCGGCGGTCGCCGCCGTCACCGAGGCCGGGGAAGCCGCCGGTGAGATCCTGCACGTGACCGGCGGCGAGCCCGTTGCCGCGTCGGACTTCTTCGGCCGGTATGCACGGATGGCCGGGGTGCCCCTGCCGGGACGGGTGCCGGCGGCGCTGGTACGCGCGCTCGACACCACCGATCGGGTGCTTGCCGGACGTGGCTGGTTGTCCGGGCGGGTGACTTCGCTGCTGCACCCCCGCGGCTATGTGGATCTCGGCCCGCTGACGCTGGCCGAGCTGACCCGTACCGGAACCTACTCGATCGCGAAGGTCCGGCGGCTGGCGGGTTGGCAGCCGCGCATCGGTCTGGACGAGGGGATGGCCCGCACCGAGGTGTTACTGAGGGAGCGAGGACTGCTCGGCGTTGCGGAGCCCGCCCGCCGTGGGTGAAGGGCCAACCCTGACGACACTGCGTCTGCTCGCGCTCCCGCTGACCGTGTGGAACGCCGGGTTCGTCGCCGAGGAGCTCGGACCGCTGCTGGTGGGCACGCACCTGCACCGGGTGCAGGGGATCACCGTCGACGTGACCGGTGATCCCACCGAGGCGTTACGCCGTGCCCTGCGCCGCCGTGCCAGCGCTGGTCGTGGCGTGATGACCTGGACGGTTCGTGGTGACGACTCGGCGGCTGTCGGTCTGCTGGCGGTGGACGCGTTCGGCCGGCGCGCGCTGGTGTCGGTGTCCATCGGGCGTCCCTACCGGCGTCATGGCTATGCCACCGAGGTGTTGCGGGCGCTGGCCGGCTGGCTTGAGTTCCACGGTTCGGTCCTGGTCGAGGCACGGTTGCGCATGGGTGACCGGACGGGCGAGCGACTGGCTGTCGCGACCGCATTTGTTCCCACCAGCATCGTCCTGCCCGACGGCTGGCGGGTCTGGTACCGTCCGCCACCGTCCTGATCCTCTCCGACTTCTCCGATCTTCCCTGTTTCTGCCTGATCCGGCCGCTTCGGTGACGCAAAGCGACTAGTTTGGCCCCGATGTTTACGGCCAGACAGGATGCGGCACCATAGATGCGATGTCGCGAATGGGGTGGTGTGGGCTGACCACTGACTTCGCAACTCCGTGTCGGCTGATCAGCCGCGCGTGTCCTGGATGGGGGGACCGTACGGCTGGCGCGCAGGCGCTTGGGAGGTTCTCAGAGTGAGCGTGGAAACCCAACGCGAAGCCGCGTCCACAAGAATGCCGAATGGATCAGTTCCCGGGCCGCACGCGTCGGAGGTCACATATGACCATTTGATCATTCCGCCGCACTGGCGCCGTCCGGACGACTCCGGGCCAGGAGCGCACAACCCACTGTTTGCGGATAATCTCGGTGCCGGCTCGGCGAACCCGCCGACAGGCCCGATCACCGGTGCCATGACCGGCCCCCTGCTGGTCGGTACCACCGCCCGCGCCTTCGCCAAGCTTGACGACCTGATCCGGCTCAACGCCGACGACCGCGCGGTCATCGACGCCCGCCGCAACGACGCCGAGCAGGCCCTGCGCGCGATCTTCCCGCCGCGGTGCGCGCTGCCTCTCGTCGGCGTGGCGACCATCGGCTCCGCGGGCCGTGACACGATGATCCGTCCAGTGGACGAGGTCGACATCTTCGTGGTCTTCAGCGCGGCCAACAGCGCCTGGAAGCGCTTCCGCTGGGACTCACGCGATCTGCTGCTCTGCGTCCGCAACGCGATCGGCGGCGACCGCATCCAGATGATCGGTAGTCGTGGCCAGGCGATGCGCGTCGTCTACAACTGCGCGCCGGACGTCCACCTCGTGCCCGCTTTCGACCACCCGCGCGCGGGCTATGTCATGCCGGACTGTGTCGGCGGCTGGCTGCCGACCCGCCCTGAGCGGCACGCCAGCTGGATGGCGGACGCCGGCCCCCGGGTCGTCTCGGCCGTCCGGCTGCTCAAGGCGTGGAACAGGGTCTGCGGCAGTCGTCTGCGTTCGTTTCACCTGGAGGCACTTGCCGGCAAAGTTCTGATCAACCGCGGGCTGAACACCCGGCAGGCGCTGGCAGCGGTCTTCCAGCACATCGAGGACAGGGGATTCACCGCCTATGATCCCGCGGAAGTCGGCGGTGACCTGTCGACCTACCTGCAGCCGCAGGACATCGACGCGCTCCGGGAACCGGTGGCCTTCGCTCGCGTCCACGCCGGTGACGCGGTCGAGGCGGAGCAGGCCGGCCGGCACGAGGAGGCGGTCAACCTCTGGCGTCTGATCTTCGGCCCGGAGTTTCCAACCTTCGGTTAGCCGGCCGGAGGCCTGGTCGGCCAAAGGCCGCGCGATCATGTTTTTCCCGCGCGGCCGGAGGCCCCAGAAGGCCTGACAGCGGCAACGGGGCCGTTGTCAGAGCTTTTGAAAGGACCGATGCCCGCCGTTTCGGGCTGGTCCGGCAGCAGCTTCGCGAGGCGGCTGGGCCACCAGATTTTCGGGCCGATGTCGATGGCGAGCGCGGGGACGAGAATCGAGCGCACCACCAGCGTGTCGAGCAGCACGCCGAAGGCCACCAGGAAGCCGACTTCCGCAAGCTGTACCAGCGGGAGGATGAACAGAGCCGAGAACGTGGCTGCCAGCACGACCCCGGCGGAGGTGATGACGCCGCCGGTGACGGCCAGCCCGTGGCGCACCCCCGGTCGCGCGCCGATTCTCCCGACTTCTTCCCGGACCCTTGTCATGAGGAAGATGTTGTAGTCGATGCCCAGCGCCACCAGGAAGATGAACCCCAACAGCGGCAGGGAGGGATCAGCTCCGGCGAAACCGAACAGCCAGTCATAGGCCAGCGCGCTCGCGCCGAGCGCGGCGAGGAACGACACCACCAC
>NZ_CAAAFT010000059.1:3601-14140 GCF_900634765.1 Candidatus Protofrankia californiensis
CGCGCCGAGCGCGGCGAGGAACGACACCACCACTGTCGCGATCAGGAGCAGCGGGGTCACCACCGACCGCAGGAGCAGCCCGAGAATCACGACCACGACCACCAGCACCACCGGAATGACAGCCTTCCGGTCGCGCACGGAGGCGTTACGCAGGTCCAGGTTCACCGCGGTGTTCCCGCCGACTAGCGCGTCCGCCGCCGGTATCGCGTGGACGGCTTCTCGAAGCTGCCTGATCGTGTCGAAGGACGCCTTCGTATCCGGGGGCTGCGAGAGAATGACGAGGAACTGAACCAGACCCGCGCCGCGACCGCTTTCCACGACGGTCGCGACTCCGGGATTCCTCGTGATGGTCGAATGCACCTCGTCCGCCGCGGCGGCGTTCGCGATGACGTATGCGGGTGAGGTGGTGCCGGCCGGAAAACTGCGTTGCACGAGTTCCTGCCCGATGACCGAATCCACGGGCTTGGTGAACCCCTGGTCCTGGCGCAGGCCGGTGTTCAGGTGCATGGTCGCGAACGCGAGCCCGGTCAACACCAGGGTGGCGGCAACCCAGATCGTGCGTGGCCGCGCGGCGATTATCGTGCCGATACGCGACCAGAGTCCGGACTCCTCGTGGGCGTCCATGCCGTAGCGGGGGATGAACGGCCAGAACAATCCCCGCCCGCACACGACCAACGCTGCCGGCAGCAGCGTCATCATGGTCACCAGTGCCGCGGCGATACCGATCGCGCCGACTGGGCCGAGGCCGCGGTTGGAGTTGAGCTCGCCCAGAAGCAGGCAGAGCATGCTGATGATGACCGTGGCGGCTGAGGCGACGATCGCGGGGCCGGCCCGGCGGATCGCGACCCGCATCGCGGCGTGCGTGTCGGTATGACGGGTCAGCTCCTCGCGGTAGCGGGCGATGAGAAGCAGTGCGTAGTCGGTGCCGGCGCCGAACACGAGCACCCGCAGGATGCCCGCGCTCTGCCCGTTGACGGTCAGCCCCCCGTACTCGGCCGCGAGATAGACCAGACCGGTGGCGGTCTGGTCGGCGATGGCGACCGCCAGGAGCGGGACCAGCCACAGCAGGGGGCTCCGGTAGACGATCAACAGGATGATCGCGACAACTCCCGCGGTGACGAACAGCAGCGTGGTCTCCACCCCGCTGAACACGTCAAAGGTGTCGGTCAGCAGGCCGGCCGGTCCGGTGATCGACGTCTGGAGCCCCGGTGGTGCCGCGTCCCGGACGATCCGCCGAATTTCCTTGACCTTGTTGGTGAACTCCACGATGTCAGCGTTCTGGGCGAGGCTGACGGCCAGGAGCAGGGTGTTCCCCTTCGGGGAGGGGATGGGCATGCCGACCGGACGCTCGGAGAATCCCTCGAGCCGGTGGCCGAGCGCCTCAACCACCGTCCGGTCAGCAGGTGTCAGCTCGGGGTCACGCACGAAGGCGATGATCGCCGGTACGGCGTCCCCGCCCGGCAGAAGCTTCTGGGCCTCGAACAGCCGGGTGGATTCGGCCTGTGAGGGCAGAAAGGACGAGGCATCGTTCTTCTGCGCTTCGGACAGCTTGATCGCGAGCGGGCTGGCGACGGCCGCAACAATGATCCATACAAGGAGAAGCACCCATTTGAGCCGCGGTCCCGCCGGCCACGCCGCAGCCTTCCAGACCTTGTCCACCGGACGCCCCCTCCCCACCGACCCCGACAATCGATCGTCGCAGGTAAACCGCTTGATACGGAAGCGATATGGAAGCCTGGACGCTCGCCGGTGCCAACCCCGGGTTCGACGGGATGCAGTTGGCAAGCGTCACCGTGACCCTCCGCCGTCGGAGCCTCATTCGACCGTGTCGCCGGCGGGCTCGCGGAAGGTGATCTCGCCGGCCTCGATGCTGCGCAGCTCTATGACCTCCCCTGGGCTCCGCGGCGGAGGGCAGCCATACTCCGGTCGCTCTTACGCCTGGTCCGGGCCGGTCAGGCGGGCGGACCAGGCGGTGGCGATGTCGGCGGCGACGATGACGTTGTTGCGGACGACCGCGATGTTGGTCTCGAGGCTGGCGCCGGCCGTTTCGCGGTGGAACGTCGCCAGCAGGAAGGGGGTGACGGCCTTCCCCCGCAGCCCCCGGCGGGCCGCTTCCGCCAACGCCTCGGTGAGGACCCGGTCGTGCAGGTCCTGGTCGAGCTGCTCGGCCTCGGGTACCGGGTTGGCGACGACCACGGCCGCGCGCAGACCCAGCGCCTGTGCGTCCGCCATGACGGCCGCGACGTCGGCGGCGGCTTCCACCCGCCAGTCGACGGTGAACTCCGTCCGGGACAGGTAGAAGCCCGGGAAGGTGTTCGTCCGCCAGCCGAGCAGCGTCACGCCGAGAGTTTCCAGCCGTTCGAGGGTCGCGCCGACGTCCAGGATCGACTTCACCCCGGCGCAGATCACAGTTATCGGCGTGCTGGCAAGCGTGACAAGGTCAGCGGATTCGTCGGCGCTGTCGGCCCAGCCGCGGTGTACGCCACCGAGCCCACCGGTGGCGAACACGCGGATGCCGGCGCGGGCGGCGAGCAGGGACGTGGACGCGACCGTGGTTGCGCCGGTGCGGCGTAGAGCGGAGGCGACCGGCAGATCCCGCACCGACAGTTTCGCCACGTCCGGGGAGTCCGCGATTCTGGTGAGCACGATGGCGTCCAGGCCGACGGTGGGTATGCCGTCGATCACCGCAATGGTCGCCGGTGCCACGCCACGGTCACGGAGCAGGGTTTCCAGCTCGGCCGCCACTTCCAGATTGCGGGGACGCGGCAGGCCATGCGCGATCAGCGTCGACTCCAGGGCCACCACGGGCCGTCCCGCATCCAGAGCCGCCCGCACCTCGTCGGCAACCACCAGTCCCCCCACGCCCAGACAGTAGTGCATCCCCGAGTCCGGAGCCTGTCTCCCTGGCAGTTTTATCTACCAGTAGGGGCCTCGCCGATTCTTCTTCGGGCGTTTTCTCGCACGACCTGCCATGGGTCTTTCGTAAGAATCTCAAGAAGTGCTCGTGGGGTCCGAGGGTTCAATGCCACCGCATTTCTCACCGATTCCTCCGGGTCCACGGCAAGGATCTCCAGGATATCGTCAGAAATCTTGCGTTTGCGGGCGACCATACCTCGTACCCGGTCGTCCTCGTCCCGGGCAAGAATGCGGAGAACCTCCATGGGGACTTTCTTGTTGTGGGCAACCCAGAAGCGCATGTCAGGGTGATTTTTGACAATCTCAAGCCAGACTGGCATGGGCGCTTCCTCCTCGGCTGCCCGGGAGTACTCTTCTCGGTCCTCGCTTCGGCGGAGTCTGACGAACTCGTCAGGAGTTTCTATCATCGCCCCTCGAACTCGATTTCAGGCTGCATATTCCAGCGTGTCAGGGAATCCCTTGCCCGCTCTGGCGACACGTATGAGCTTTATAATCGCGTGCTCCAGATGGTTCTCGTGCGTGGACCCCGGAATCTTTTACTATTTCATGGTAGTCCCTGGCCTGCTTGTCAAACTTGATCAGTCCCCATCGGCCGTCGCCGGGGCCGAACTTGTAGGTAACGCTGTCGCTGTCTTCGTGCTGTTTTTCGAGCGCTGTATAGAAAGCCATCAAGACTCCTGCTGATCTCTCCATGACAATGAATCTCTATCCTTCGTCCCTCATCACATCGAGAACGTTCTTTGCGGCTTCCACCACATCACGCCAGATGGGCATTGCAATCACTTCGGCATCGGAGGAGGTGGTTCCAGCATCGATGATACGGCGCAGAGCTGTATCAAGGGATTGCGCCGTCTGGACCTCGGATGGACTGGACAACACGTATCCGAGTGCGGCTTGGGGGCTGTGCAGCACCTGGCTGTCATCGTAGAGAAAAGTGAGAATCAGATCGAGATCCTCCTGGTAGCCATCGTCTTTCCCTTCAAGTTCGACCCACATCCGTTTCTGCCACGTAGTATCGGCGAGATGGCGCAAGCATTCTATGTAGTTGCTGCGCATAAATGGATACTTTGCCGTCTGTTCGTCAGGGGGCATTCCAAGACCTCCGGTTCGGCCACTTGCTGTATGGAACGTGGGCTTCTACTCCTCACCGGCTCCCGCCGCCGCTTGTCACTTGCCTTCCTCTGGCCCCGGAGTCACCACGCGCTTACGACGGTCTGAGCCACCGCAAGCGGCTCCTCGTCATGCAGCAGAGCATGCAGCACATGCCGCAATAAGTCCCCCGCGAGCTTGAACGCCGCCTCGGAGGACCCCGTCTCGTCGAAGCCCGCACGATCGACTCGCAACAACCCGGCAGGCAACGGATCGGCCTGTGCATCCCCGGCCAGCCCGGCGAGTGTGGCATCGGCGAAGTCCCTGGGCAGTCCGGCCACCAGCGGGCGGCCGAGCTCGCTGCCGCAGTCGGCAACCAAGCCGAACCCGAGCGGTTCACCGAACGGGACTTCGAACGCTGTCACCAGGCTCTGCGGATCTGGCATGAATTGGGCTCCGAGCAAGGCGCGCATCGTCATACCGCCGAACGCTCGACTGAGTTCGACGACGGCCCGTATCGCTCGGCCGGTTTCAGCCGAGGCAGGACGCTCGCAGCGTGTGGCATAGGCGCTGTCATAGGCAGCAGACGCCTCATCGGTCCGGATCGCGGCACGACGGCCGCCTTCTGTAATGATCATCTTGGCTCCATTCCCCAGGCGCGCCGCCAGTTGTTGTTGAACATCTCCGGGAACTGGTCGATCACTTCGGGGGTGTAGTTTTTCATCAGTGGGTGCGTCTGCAGTGCCAGCTCGTGTGCGTCCTCGTAGGACATGCCGCCATCCATCAGCTCAGCCTCGGTGAGCTCGTGCTGCATGAAGTTGAGTTCACCCTCGGAGAGCGGACGCCCATCCGTCATACTCTGGTGGATTCTTTCGATCATGGCATCGTTCGCGGGCGAGTGATCGAGATCAGGACGTCCGAGGTGATCGGTGATTCGCGTCAGATCATCGGGCGTATAGCTACTCTCTGGCCTACGTTGAAGAGCTGCGTTGGAAGGCTTGATGCCCCGTGGTTTAGGGCCTCGTCCTCCTGGGTTGAAGCTCCCGCGGGCTTCGGCCATGACGCTACGGCCGGCGGCGGGGGCGCCGCCCAGGCGTTCGACGTCGCCGATGCCGGCAAGCGCAGGTTGGGGGAGCAGGTTCTTGGCGAGGGTGGTGGTGTAGGCGCGGGCGCCGCGGAGGTTCGTGGCCATGCCTGCGAGGTGGGTGCGGGCGGCGGTCAGGGTGGTGTGGGCGAGGGTACGTCCACCGCGCAGGACCTTTCCGGTGCGGGTCAGGCCGCGGGCGAGCCCGGCGGTAGTGGTAATGCCTTTGCCGCCGGGGACGGTGTCGAGTAAGGCGAATCCGACGTCCCACCGGGACGCGTGGCCGTTTCCGTATCGGACCAGGGTGTCGGCGAGGACGACGAGTGCGGCGGCGAACACGATCCAGGCGGCTGGTCCGCCGATGACGAGGGCGACCACGCCGAGAACGGCAACGGTGATCTTCGAGACCTGGACGGCGGCCGTCCATACCGTCCCCGCGGCCTGTTTGACCTTTTCCCAGGACCACCAGGGTTTGTTCCGGATGCCGGCATGGGAGGCGTCCCGGATGGCGGCGGTGCAGGTCTTCGCCGCGTCCTCCCGCAACTGCCGGGCGGCGTGGGCGAGGCGGCGAGCGGCATCGAGATCGTCCTGGGCGGCCTGCACGGAGTTGCGTGCCTGGCCGAACCGGGTCTGGGCCGCGTCCCGATTGCGGATTGCCTGCGCCACCTGTGCCGGATCAGGTGGGGGAACATCGGTGCTGGCGATGTGAAACGCTGGGGTCAGAGCGGTGACGGTCGACGACGCCGAGGTCAGGGCGGTCTGTGCCGGGCCTGTCAGCATCTGCGCCTGATCGCGCCGGGCCCGTGCGTCCCGCCCGTGTACAAGTGCGCGGTCGGCCTGTGTCTGCGCCGCCGCCAGGATCGGTTCATAGGCCTTCAGCGCCTGGCCGGCCATCCGGTGGGAGGTCTCGAGCTTGTGTAACTGGTTGGGGAACTCGTCCAGTTCGTCGCGGTAGGCGTCGCCGGCCTGGCCGATCCAGGCATGCACCACCCCGCCGGTGGCCAATGCGGTGATCTGTCCGCTGGCGTGCTCGACATCGGCGGCGAACTCCAGATACCGCCGGGCCAGCGCCCGCACCGCAAACGGATCACCCGGGGTCGGGTCGCCGTCCAGATCGAGGACGTCCCAGTCCGTAGGGCGGTTCACGGGTTCAGCAGGCGATCAGAGGCGTCGGGTTTCCCTCGGACGCAGCCTGTGTGGTGTGTTCCGCGGAACACACCACACAACCCCAGGCCGGACTACCGGTATGAGTTGGAGCCGCCATACGCGCCGCCCCCGGCGGGATCAGGGTCACGAGCAGGATACTTTATAGCGGGCGTAGGTGATTTCAGCCGCTGTGGTGAAATTTTCCACCCACGCCTGTCGGTCAGGAGCGGTCAGGGATTCACGGTCCGGCTGGTCGGTTGGACCAGCAACCCGCGGCGGTTCGGGGCGACGTCCACGACGGCGTCGTCGCCGTCCCGGATGGTGCCGGCCAGGAGTTCCCGAGCGAGGGGGTCGCCGATCGAGGTCTGCACGAGCCGGCGCAGCGGGCGCGCTCCGAAAACCGGGTCGTAGCCGGCATCGGCAAGCCAGGAGCGTGCGGTGTCGGTGACCGTCAGGGTGATCCGTCGGTCGGTCAGCCGGGCGCGCAGCAGGTCGAGCTGGAGATCGACGATGCGGGCCAGGTCGTCCTTGTCGAGCTGATCAAAGATCAGGATGTCGTCGAGCCGGTTGAGGAACTCGGGTTTGAACGCCTCCCGCACGGCGACCATCACCGAGTCGCGCTGTACCTGCGGGGGCAGGGTCGGGTCCGCGATGAACTGGGATCCGAGGTTGGACGTCAGCACCACGATCGTGCTGCGGAAGTCCACCGTGCGGCCCTGCCCGTCGGTGAGGCGTCCGTCGTCCAGCACCTGGAGAAGGATGTCGAAGACATCGGGATGTGCCTTCTCCACCTCGTCCAGCAGGATCACGCTGTAGGGGCGGCGGCGGATCGCTTCGGTGAGCTGCCCGCCGGACTCGAATCCGACGTAGCCGGGCGGGGCGCCGATGAGCCGG
Organism: Candidatus Protofrankia californiensis; assembly: GCF_900634765.1. Taxonomy (NCBI): domain Bacteria; kingdom Bacillati; phylum Actinomycetota; class Actinomycetes; order Frankiales; family Frankiaceae; genus Protofrankia; species Candidatus Protofrankia californiensis. Next base: position 10,731 of record NZ_CAAAFT010000059.1, read on the forward strand.
GCCACCGAATGCTTCTCGGCGTATTCGCTCATGTCGATGCGGACCACCGCGCGTTTGTCGTCGAACAGGAAGCCCGCCAGCGCCTTGGCCAGCTCTGTCTTGCCGACGCCGGTCGGGCCCAGGAACAGGAACGACCCGGTCGGCCGGTCGGGATCGGAGATGCCCGCGCGGGCGCGGCGTACGGCGTCGGAAACGGCCCGCACGGCGGCGTGCTGACCGATGACGCGGGCGTGCAGTTCCTCCTCCATGCGCAGCAGCTTGGTGGTTTCGCCTTCCAGGAGCCGGCCGGCGGGGATGCCCGTCCAGGATGCGACGACCTCGGCGACGTCGTCGGGGCCGACCTCCTCCTTGAGCATGGCGCTGCCGGGCTCGTCCGCGCCGGGTAGCGCATCGGTTGCCGCGGCAAGCCGCTTCTCCAACGTCGGGATCGTGCCGTAGCGCAGCTCACCGGCTTTGGCCAGATCGAGATCCCGTTCGGCGAGGTCGAGAGCACGCCTGGCGTTCTCCAGCTCCTCCTTGACCTTCTGCACCTCGACGATGGAGCTCTTCTCGCGCTGCCAGCGGGCGGTCAGGCTGGACAGTTCCTCCCGCTTGTCGGTGAGCTCGCGCCGTAGGCGCTCGCGGCGCTCCTTGGACGCGCTGTCGCTCTCCTTGGACAGCGCCATGTCCTCGATCTCGATGCGCCGGACGGCGCGCTCCAGCTCGTCGATCGCCACCGGCCGGCTGTCGATCTCCATCCGGAGTCTGGACGCGGCCTCGTCCACCAGGTCGATGGCCTTGTCTGGCAGGAACCGCCCACTGACGTACCGGTCGGACAGGGTGGCGGCGGCGACGAGGGCGGCGTCGGTGATCCGGACGCCGTGATGCACCTCGTATCGTTCCTTGAGCCCGCGCAGGATGCCGATGGTGTCCTCGGTCGACGGCTCGCCGACCAGCACCGGCTGGAAGCGGCGTTCGAGAGCCGGGTCCTTCTCGATGCGGGTGCGGTACTCGTTCAAGGTGGTGGCGCCGATCATGCGCAGCTCACCGCGGGCGAGCATGGGCTTGAGCATGTTGCCGGCGTCCATGGCGCCTTCGGCGGCACCCGCGCCGACGACCGTGTGCAACTCGTCGATGAAGGTGATGAGCCGTCCCTCGGCGGAACGGATCTCGTTGAGGACGGCCTGCAACCGCTCCTCGAACTCGCCCCGCAGCTTCGACCCGGCCACCATCGAACCGAGGTCGAGCGAGACGATGCGCCGGCCGCGCAGGGACTCCGGCACATCACCGGCGACGACCCGCAACGCGAGCCCTTCGACGATCGCGGTCTTGCCGACACCGGGTTCGCCGATAAGGACCGGGTTGTTCTTCGTCCGCCGGGACAGGACCTGCACGACGCGGCGGATCTCGGCGTCGCGTCCGATGACCGGGTCGAGCTTGCCGGCGCGGGCCTGTTCGGTCAGGTCCAGGGAGTATTTGTCCAGCGCGCGGTAGGAGCCCTCGGGGTCGCGGCTGGTCACCCGGTGAACGCCGCCGCGGACGGTGTCGAACGCGCCGCGCAGGGCTTCGGAGTTCGCGCCGAACTCGGTGAGCACCCGAGATGCCTCACCGCCCTCCTCCGCGAGTGCGACCAGCAGGTGCTCGACCGAGGTGTACTCGTCGCCGAGCCGGTTCGCCTGGCGTTCGGCATTGTCGAGGACGGTGATGAGCTGCCGGGACAACTGCGGTGGGCCGACGCTGGCACCGGTTGCGTGCGGCAGTCGGCTGACCGCTGCTTCGGCGCGGGCGCGTACCTGGGCGAGGGGTACGCCGACGGCCCTGAGCAGGTCGACCGCGACCCCGCCGGTCTGGCTCAGGACGGCGACCAGCAGGTGCAGCGGGTCGACGAGCGGTGAGCCGTCACCGGTGGCGCGGCTGACGGCGGAGGACAGAGCTTCCTGCGAGCGAGCGGTGAGGCGGTCAGCGTTCATCGGAATCCTAAGATGATCGTTTTGGTCGTACCATCTCTTTTAACGCTCAGCATAGTTGAGTCGTTCCCGCTTAAGTTTCGGTGATGCGAGGCTTCGCGACGCAGTGTCCCTGAGCATTGCTGGTCCCTGAGCATTGCTGATGCCCGAGTCTTGGCGGTGGCAAGGCTGTCGATTGTGGGGCAGGTGGCCCGTGCTGCGCCGCCCGCCCCGGCTTTGGGCCATCCGCCCCACGATCACCTCTTGGTGGCCTCGCCGCGGATTGTCGATGACGGGCCCTTCAGAGGACTATTGCCTATAGTTATTATAGTTGTACCTATAGTTGCCGAATCGACCTACCGGCGAGGGCCGGGCCGCCAGACCACTATCGCGCTGCGGTCGACGGGCACAAGGTCGCGCCGGTGGCTCTTGTGCGCCTCGGCGACTCTGCGCTCGGCTTCGGCGCGAGCTGTCGCCAGTTCCTCGGTCAACTGACGGACCTGTGCCTGCAACACCATCACCTGGCTACCCAGTTCCAGGATCCGACGGATTCCCTGGAGGTTGACCCCCTCCTCCTGGGACAGTCGCTGTACTTCGCGCAGCAGTGCGACATCCCGCACGGAGTATCGCCGGCCACGTCCGGACGTGCGACCGGGAGTGACCAGGCCGAGGCGGTCATAGGCCCGCAGCGTCTGGGGATGCATACCGGCGAGCTGCGCGGCAATGGAGATCACGTATACAGGTGTGTCGTCATCATGAGCGGGACCGGGGCGCGGCGCTGCCGGTGTCCCCGGCGGACCCCCCGGCGGGGGGTCGGCTGTGCGGCTCGGTCGTGATTTCATGACCAGCCCTCCATCTGTTCCATCAGCCCTCCATCTGTTCCATCAGCGTGGTGCGCGGATCTTCGGGATGGGCATGAGCGAACTCCTGGAGTGCTGTACGCGCCTTCGGGGAAAGATCCGAGGGTTTTGGCACCGTGACGTCAACGGTCACGATGAGGTCACCGTGACCCCCGCTGCCCCGCGGCACTCCACGTTCACGTACCCGCAGGCGCCGTCCACTCGACGTGCCGGAAGGAATCTTCACCGTCAGCGGGGTGCCGTCGAGCGTCGGAACCTTCACCGAGGCGCCCAGGGCGGCCTCGACGAAGGTCACCGGCAACGTGATCGTCAGGTTCTGTCCCTCGCGGTCGAAGACCGGATGGGCCAGCACGTGAACGGTGACTTCCAGATCGCCCGCCTGACCACCACGCTCACCCGGCGATCCGCGTCCCCGAACCCGCAGCCGCTGACCGTCCGCGACCCCTGGTGGGATGCGGATCCGCTGCTCCCGCTCGCGACGGCCGGTGCCCAGGCAGTCCGGGCAGGGAGAGTCGATCACTGTCCCCTTGCCGAGACAGTCCCGACAGGGCTCGGACAAGGCAAAGCCCCCCTGCGACCGCGACACCACGCCCAGGCCCCGGCACGTCGTGCAGGTCCGCGGCGT
>NZ_CAAAFT010000059.1:14165-14999 GCF_900634765.1 Candidatus Protofrankia californiensis
ACACCACGCCCAGGCCCCGGCACGTCGTGCAGGTCCGCGGCGTGGTGCCCGGACGGGCGCCGCGGCCCCCGCAGGTGAGGCAGGTTGCGGCGCCGGGCAGGCGAACCGTCGCCTCCAGACCGGACAGGGCCTTTTCGAACGGGATCGTGACCTCGGCCGCGATGTCGGCGCCGCGGCGTGGCCCGCGGCCGGTAGACGACCGCTGGAACAGGTTGTCGAACAAACCCCCCAGGCCGCCGGGAGCAGCGCCGGCGCCTGCTCCACCCAGCAGGTCGTCGAGGTTGAACGCGGTGGAGCCGCCACGATAGCCCGCGCCGGGCGGCCCGAACCCGCCCGGCTGGTAGCCGTAACCACCGGGATGACCGCCGGGGACGCCACCCGCGGCGAACAGCGCCCGAGCTTCGTCGTACTCCCGCCGCCGGGACTCGTCCGACAGCACGTCGTACGCCTCCGAGACCTCCTTGAAGCGGGCCTCGGCCCTGGCGTCGCCGGGATTCTTGTCCGGGTGCAGCTCAACTGCGAGGCGGCGGTATGTCTTCTTGATGTCGGTCGCCGAGGCGTCCTTGGGCACGCCGAGAGCGGCGTAGTAGTCCTTTTCGACCATGTCACGAACACTCACGGCGCCCCTCCTTTCGTCATCATGTCGTTTACCGACGCTCGAGGCGGACGCTGTTCGACAAGAGCTCGGATGGCATTGACTACTCGACGGTTTCCGCGGAGCCGCCTCCCGCTCCCGGCGCGCTCCCGGCGGCCGTGCCGTCCGTGTCCTGACCCACTCCGGCGTCCCCCGCCGTGTCCGCGGTCGCCGGCTCGGCGACCGCGACCTGGGCCGGT
>NZ_CAAAFT010000059.1:15117-20570 GCF_900634765.1 Candidatus Protofrankia californiensis
TCCCCCGCCGTGTCCGCGGTCGCCGGCTCGGCGACCGCGACCTGGGCCGGTCGCAGCACACGGCCGGCATGGCGATACCCGGCCCGGAAGATGTCGACGCAGGTCGGCCGGGCCACCTCGGAGGAGTAGGTGTGCATGAGCGCATCGTGGACGAGCGGGTCGAACTCGTCCCCGCGGGAGCCGAACCGCTCGAGCCCGGCAGTCTCGAGGGCGCTTTCCAGCGACTCCGCCACCGCCTTGAACGGACCTTCCAGGTCACCGTGGTCGCGGGCGCGGCCGATGTCGTCGAGGGTCGGCAGCAGCGCTGAGAGCAGCCTGCCTGTTGCCTGCTCGGCCATGACCTGACGGTCGCGCTCGACGCGACGCCGATAGTTGTCGAACTCGGCTTTGAGGCGCTGCAGGTCGCCGGTGCGCTCGGCGACCTGCTGACGTAGCGGTGCCAGTAGGTCGGCCTCCCCGGTCGGCGCAGCGTCATGCGGCAGACCCCCGGGCGGGGACGTGAAAGTATCCCCGACCGGGTTGCTGGTCTCCGCCCGCACAGCGTCCACCCGTACCTGCCCGCTCTGTGGATCTATGCGGCGCTTGTCCCGGACGATTACTGGTTCGTCCGGCGTGGGAACGCCTTGCGTCCAGTCGCTGTTGGGGGCCGAGGTCACTTCTTTTCCTCCTCGTCCACTATCTCGGCGTCCACCACGTCGTCGTCCGCGTTCGCGCCCGCAGCGCCGCCCGGGGTGGTACCGGCCGCGCCCTGTGCGTCCGCGTAGAGCGACTGACCCATGACGGAACTGGCCTTGGCGAGCTCGGTGGTGGCGTCGCGGATAGCCGCGATGTCGGTGCCGCCGACCGCCGCCCGCAGGGCGGACAGCTTCTCCTCCACGTCGGCCTTGACCGTGGCTTCGATCTTGTCGCCGTTCTCGGCCAGGAACCGCTCGGTGGAGTACACCAGGGTCTCGCCCTGGTTGCGGGTCTCGGCCTCCTCACGGCGCTTGCGGTCCTCCTCGGCGTACTGCTCGGCGTCGCGGACCATCTTGTCGATGTCATCCTTGGGCAGCGCCGAACCGCCCGTGATCGTCATCGACTGTTCCTTGCCGGTGCCGAGGTCCTTGGCCGAGACGTGGACGATGCCGTTGGCGTCGATGTCGAAGGTGACCTCGATCTGCGGGATGCCGCGGGGCGCCGGCGGCAGGCCGGTGAGCTCGAACATGCCGAGCTTCTTGTTGTACGCGGCCATCTCGCGCTCGCCCTGGAAGACCTGGATCTGGACCGACGGCTGGCTGTCCTCGGCGGTGGTGAAGATCTCCGAGCGCTTGGTCGGGATGGTGGTGTTGCGCTCGATGAGTTTGGTCATGATCCCGCCCTTGGTCTCGATACCCAGGGAGAGCGGGGTGACGTCGAGCAGGAGGACGTCCTTGACCTCGCCCTTGAGGACGCCGGCCTGCAGGGACGCGCCGACGGCGACGACCTCGTCGGGGTTGACACCCTTGTTCGGCTCCTTGCCGCCGGTGAGTTCGCGGACCAGGTCGACCACGGCCGGCATGCGGGTGGATCCGCCGACGAGCACGACATGGTCGATGTCGCTGACCTTGACCCCCGCGTCCTTGACGGCCTGCTGGAAGGGGTGCTTGCAGCGGTCGATCAGGTCCTGGGTCATCCGCTGGAACTCCGAGCGGGTCAGGGTGACGTCGAGGTGCAGCGGCCCTTCGGCCGAGGCGGTGATGTAGGGCAGGTTGATGCTCGTCTGGCTGGACTGCGAAAGTTCGATCTTGGCTTTCTCGGCGGCTTCGCGCAGGCGCTGCAGGGCCATCTTGTCCTTGCCGAGGTCGACGCCGTGCTGACCGTTGAAGGTCTTGATCAGATGGTCGGTGACGCGCTGATCCCAGTCGTCGCCGCCGAGGTGGGTGTCCCCGGAGGTCGACTTGACCTCGACGACGCCGTCGCCGATCTCCAGCAGGGACACGTCGAACGTGCCACCACCGAGGTCGAAGACCAGGATCGTCTGCTCCTTCTCGCCCTTGTCCAGGCCGTAGGCGAGGGCGGCCGCAGTGGGTTCGTTGACGATCCGCAGTACGTTCAGCCCGGCGATGGTGCCGGCTTCGGTGGTGGCCTGGCGCTGCGCGTCGTCGAAGTAGGCGGGCACGGTGATGACCGCGTCGGCCACGGTCTCGCCGAGGTAGGACTCGGCGTCCCGCTTGAGCTTCTGCAGGATGAACGCGCTGATCTGCTGTGGGGTGAAGTCCTTGGTGTCGACCTTCATCTTCCAGTCGGTGCCCATGTGGCGTTTGACCGACCGGATGGTCCGTTCGACATTGGTGACCGCCTGCCGCTTCGCGACCTCGCCGACCAGGACTTCGCCGTTCTTGGCGAAGGCGACGACGGATGGAGTCGTCCGCGAGCCCTCGGCATTGGCGATCACCGTGGGTTCGCCGCCCTCGAGCACGCTCACGACGGAGTTCGTGGTGCCGAGGTCGATGCCGACCGCTCGTGCCATGTCTGTGCGCCTTTCGAATCAGGATGGTCTGGTTGCCCGGCTTCCGTCGGGATGTCGGGCGGACCGTTCGTGTAGTAGTTGAGTCCTTCCGGCTCAGGATCCAATAATAATGTCTCTACAGTCAAACATGAGCCTTCGAGGCTCAGTTTTTTTGCGGAGATCTGATGGCTCGAGCGCACCGAGCAACTGCGGGCATGACTAAGGCCGGCGGGGTGCCCCGCCGGCCTTAGTCATTGAAGTTACTGGGACAGCTACTTCAGACCCGTTATGAGAGCATGCGGCTACTGTGTGTCCTGTTCAGGCGCTGGACGGCCCTGCGGGGCCGCGTGGTGCCCGGTCCGGCCCGTCGTCGGGGCTATCGGTGTCCGGGCCGCCGTCGTCCCGGCCGTCGGCCGCGGAGCCACCTGCCGGTCGGTTCGCAGCTGGCCGCAGCGGGCGGACCGCAGCCAGTATGCGTCCTCGCCGTCGATCCGTTGACGGGTCGTCCGCGGAACTCTGCCCGGGTGTGTCGACTCCGCCCGTGAGTTCGTTGATCAGATCGTCGCTATCACCGTCGCCGTCGGTACGTGCTCCCGGGATGCCGGACCGGACGCCCGGCTCGGCGATCCGCGCGAGATCGTTCTCGATTCGGGTGAGCCGGTCGAGCATGCCGGTCGCGTCCCCGTCGCGCTCCAGGATGGTGCGCAGCGCGTCCATCAGGGTGAGCCACTGGTCGCGGTCGAGGGTGACATGATCGGCAAGCTGGTTGGCCGAATACGGTGGGAACAGGCGCTGGAGGACGGCGACCACCTTTGTCACCTCGGCCGGGTTGAGCCGATCCGGCCGGCCGCGGACATAGGACACGAGATCCCTCAGGCTGATGAGGGTCACACCGTCGATCTTCCCGTCGCTCCACAGGACGCCTGCCTCGACCATGACCAGGATCGGCCGGACCGGCGCTTTGACCATTGGTAGGGCGTCGCGGGTCCGGGTGCTTACCTCCTCCCCGAGCCACTTGGCCAGGTCGAGAGGCTTTTTGAGCGGCTGTCCGTCGACCTTCGCTCCATCCTTGGAGTAGCGGACCATACCGGTGGAGGCGTCACTTTTCATCACCATGACGCCGCCCGGCCCGACCAGCAGGTGCCCGATGCTCGCCTCGGAATGGGGCACGCGACGGTCATGCATGACCACGTAGCCGTACCGGCGCAATCTGTTGACCGTACGAGCTGTCTTACGCTCGGATTCGGCGCCTTCGCGCAGCGCCTCGATCTCGGGCACCGGGTCGAACGAACGACCGATCACGAGCAACGGCCAGCCGAGCTGGATCACCAGGTACGCGGCCACGGCGATGGACATGGGCAGGCGCAGGCCCGATGCGACCAGCACGGCGAACACCACCGCGATGGGGAACGCCCGTAGCGCGGCACGGGGCACGGTGTAGGCGAGGCGCTCACGGCGCATCTGTGCGTGCTGTTCCCGGGCCCGCCGGTAGGCCATGTGCAGGGAATGGCCGGGACGGTCGCGGGTGTGGCTGCGCAGCGGGCTGCTGCTCCCGATCGGGCTCTTCGTCGTACTCGCCATCATGTCCACCGTGGATCGTGAGGTCGTGGTCCGGAGCCTGAGTCTTCAGCGGTCGTCGCCCTGCCGGTGCGACAGGGCGCAGACATGTTACGGGCTGCACTGATGGTGCAACCGGAGCGCTCCTCCGGACAAGGGAATCCCATAATCGGTCCAAATTTCCCGGGACTGACGGGACGTTGGTCCCCTTCTGAGCCGAATGATCGGACGGGCCCGCTCTTTGGTCGGCAGCGCCGGTCGGCGCTGTCTGGACCTCTTACTAGCTGCGCGTGGTCGGCGCAAGGAGGAGGGTGGGGATGCAAAGGGGTGAAACAGTCTTGTTATGGACTCCTCGGTGACCCGGAGGCTTGGGCCTCCGGTGTCGCGAAAGGAGCATGATCGCGCTACCTTTGGCTCTCTGGAGGCGGAGGTGGTGGGCTGGTTCGGCGTGCAAGTTACCGATGGGTAGCGATACGCTCCCACCGTCGGTAGGAGTAACTGGAGGATGTGTGAGACTTGCTATCGGCGGAGTGATCGCCGTTGTCGCTCTCGCGGTGGCCGGACGTCGGTTCTACTGGCTGTTCAGGCTCATCCGCCAGGGCCAGCCAGCTCCCGGCCGGCTCGACGGGGCGGGCCAGCGCCTGTGGAGTGAGATCAGCGAGGTCGGCGCTCAGCGGAAGCTGCTGACCTGGACGGTCCCCGGGCTCGCACACGCCTTCACCTTCTGGGGTTTCACGATCCTCATGCTGACCGTCATCGAGGCGTTCGGCGCACTGTTCGATCACGACTTCCACATCCCACTGTTCGGGCACTGGGCCGCTGTCGGTTTCGTCGAGGACTTCTTCACCGTCGGGGTCCTCGCGGGACTGCTGGCCTTCACGATCATCCGGCTGCGCAACGCGCCCGCCCGGCTCGAACGCAAGTCGCGGTTCTACGGGTCGCACACCGGCCCGGCCTGGGTCATCCTCGGGATGATCACATCGGTGATGGTCACGCTCCTGATCCTGCGCGGCGCCCAGTTCAACGCCGGCACGCACCCGCAGGGCGACACGAGGTGGGCGTTTGCCTCCTACCTGGTCAGCCGTCCGCTCGACGTCTTCTCGACCGAGGCCAACGAACACATCGAGACGGTCTTCCTGCTGCTCAACATCGCCATCATCATGGGCTTCCTGGTGCTGGTCGCCTACTCCAAGCACCTGCACATCTTCCTGGCGCCGATCAACGTCGCGACCAAGCGTGAGCCCAAGGCGCTCGGCCCGCTGGGTACCACCCCCGACATCGAAAGCCTGATGGAGGCCGACGAGCCGATCGTGGGCGTCGGCAAGGTCGAGGACTTCTCCTGGAAGGCGATGCTCGACTTCTCCACCTGCACCGAGTGCGGACGCTGCCAGAGCCAGTGCCCTGCCTGGAACACCGGCAAGCCGCTGTC
>NZ_CAAAFT010000059.1:20764-21776 GCF_900634765.1 Candidatus Protofrankia californiensis
CAGGCCGACCGTCCACTGGTCGGCACCGAGGCCGAGGGCGGGGTCATCGACCCCGACGTCCTGTGGTCGTGCACCAACTGCGGCGCGTGTGTGGAGCAGTGCCCGGTCGACATCGAGCACGTCGACCACATCGTCGACATGCGCCGCTACCAGGTAATGATCGAATCGGCGTTCCCCAGCGAGGCCGGGGTGATGCTGCGTAACCTGGAGAACAACGGCAACCCGTGGGGTGTCTCGCCCCGGGCCCGCACCGAGTGGACCGAGGGCCTGCCGTTCGAGGTCCGGGTGCTCGACGAGGGTGAGACCATCCCGGACGACGTGGAGTACCTGTACTGGGTGGGTTGCGCCGGCGCCATCGAGGACCGCGCCAAGAAGGTCTCCCGGACCTTCGCCGAACTCCTGCACACCGCGGGCGTCTCCTTCGCCATCCTCGGTTCCGGCGAGACCTGCACCGGTGACCCCGCCCGCCGGCTCGGCAACGAGTACCTCTTCCAGGAGCTGGCCAAGGCCAACATCGAGGTCCTCAACGCCGCAGCCGCCAAGAAGATCGTCGCTACCTGCCCGCACTGCTTCAACAGCCTGGCGAACGAGTACCCCGCGCTCGGCGGCGCGTACGAGGTCATCCACCACACCCAGCTGCTCGGCAGGCTCGTCGACGAGGGCAGGCTCGTCCCCGTCCAGCCCGTGGACTCCTCGGTCACCTACCACGACCCCTGCTTCCTCGGCCGGCACAACGAGGTCTACACCCCGCCCCGGGAGATCCTCGGCAGCATCCCCGGCGTCCGCAGCCAGGAGATGCACCGCTGCAAGGAGCGCGGCTTCTGCTGCGGCGCCGGCGGGGCCCGGATGTGGATGGAGGAGAAGATCGGAAAGCGGGTCAATGTCGAGCGGGTGGACGAGGCGCTCGCCCTCGACCCGGACATCGTCTCCACCGCCTGCCCGTTCTGCATCGTCATGCTCACCGACGCCGTGACCGAGAAGAAGCAGTCCGGCGGGGCGAAGGAGGGCATCG
>NZ_CAAAFT010000060.1:0-639 GCF_900634765.1 Candidatus Protofrankia californiensis
GACCTGGGCCCTCGACAAACCTGTAGGTGGAAACCGCTGCGGTGACGACGGTTTCCACCTACAGGTTCCGCTGTTGTAGGGGCGGCGGTTTTTACCTACGATCGCAGGCGCTGGCCGGACGGACGAGCCGCCGTAGCCGGTGCGCGGCGGGCCGCATCGTCAGCCGCGGCCAGCTCAGGAAAGCCTCGGCTTCCAGCATGGCCAGCGCGATGCGTGGAAGATTCCGGTTCGCGGGAAAACAGATGTAGCGGGGTGACCAGGCCGGTCGGAACTTCGCGTTGAACCGGTAGAGGCTGTCGATCTGGAACCAGCGCGAGAGGAAGACCAGCAGCTTCCGGAAACAGCGGGTGACCGGGCCCGCGCCGAGCCGCTGCCCGCGTTCCAGCGCGGACCGGAAGAACGCGAAGTTCAGCGACAGGCGGTCCACCCCGAGTCCGCCCGCCGCCCGCAGCGCCGAGACGATCAGAAAGTCGTTCAGCCCGTTGTCGGCGTTGCGGTCGCGCACCATCAGGTCCAGTGACAGGCCCCGGCTCCCCCACGGGACGAAGTGCAGCAGCGCACGCAGCTGTGGCTCGCATCCGCCACTGCCCGCCGGGTCGTCCCCGCCGCGGTCGAAGGCCATGAGCACGACGCAGCCGT
>NZ_CAAAFT010000060.1:1208-6904 GCF_900634765.1 Candidatus Protofrankia californiensis
GCGCCACGCCGCGGCCTGCGCCTTCAACCGGGTCCGCTCCTCGGCGGGCAGGTCACGCATCCGCAGGGCCCGGTAGGTGTAGCCGGCGCGTTCGACCCGGCCGACAGCCTGCCGGACGTTGCGCATGTCGCGACCTTCAAGCGTGAAGGTCCGCACGTCGATGATGGCTTCGTCACCGAACTCCAGCACGGACAGGCCGGCGCGTTCCCACGCCTTTCCACCTGTTTCGGAGCAGCCGATCACCGCTGGTATCCAGGCATGTTCGGCGGCGATCTGGAGGAACTCACGGATCGCGCCCGGCCATGCCTCGTTGTCACCGAGCGGATCGCCGCTGGCCAGCATCACCCCGGACACCACGCGGTATGGGACGCAGGCCTTTCCCGTCGCCGACCAGACGACGGTCTTGTCGGAGCGAAGAGCGAAGTAGCCCAGCGAGTCGGCGTCACCGTGGCATGCCAACAGCGCACGCATGCCGGCGATGTCATCGTCGGACAGCTTCGGTTGCGGTTGTGGAGGCCGCAGCGCGAGGTACACGACAGCGATGGTCGTGAGCAGGCCCATTGTGAGCAGGGTCCGGGTGACGAGGTCCGAGACCCGCTCGGAGGAGAACCGCAGCGGTCCGTGGACGCCGATCAGCCCCTCCACGACGTGCGTGAACTGGGCGGACAACGGATGGGCCCCGAGCAGGCGCCCGCCGCCTACCTGCAGCAGGAGCAAACCGACCGTGACCGAAGCGGCGGCGAGGATCATCCCGACCCACAGCGCCCGCCACCGGGTGGTCGGATCCCCTTTGGCCTGGAACTCCCCTCGAGCCAGCAGCAGGCCGACGACGAGTACGGCGGAGGCGACCGCCTCCTCGTAGTCAAGGCCCTTGACCACGTGCAGGACGATGCTCGCCGCGAGCAGCGCCACCACACCGTGCCAGGCGCGGCGCTTGCGCCGGCGCAGACCTCCTGCCAGGAGCAGCAGGAAGAGCCCGACCACGATCGTGAACGCCGCAGCCTGCTGCGAGACCGCTCCGGGCAGGATCTGCCGGATCATGTCGAGACGGCTGCGCCATCCAGGCGTCACCGCGGAGAGGATGTCGATGAGTCCCGCGACGAACACCAGGGTGGCAGCCGCGGGCGGCACCCACGGGCGGTCCCACGCCGGCAACGCCGACAGACCCGTCCGCGAGGGACGCGTCAGCCGCGAGGGACGCGGGGATACCCGCGCCGCAGGCGCCGACACCGCGGAGATCGCGTCGATGCCGTCGCCGTGCCCGTCGACCTTGGCTTCGTTGGTCTTCATGGGACGGCTTCCGCGGCTGACCGTTGGCACGGACGCTGGCTCCTTTCCCCGGCTCGGCCGGGTTCTGGCCGTGCGTGGGACGTTATCCCGACCGTTCCGTGGTCAGGCAGGGGCGTTGCGGGTAGTAGGACGTCGCAGGCACCCTCGGGAGGAGAGGATGGATGCTCGGACTACCCGAACAGATCAAGGCATGCCTGTTCGACCTGGACGGTGTGCTGACCCCGACGGCCGCCGTCCACGCCGTGGCTTGGAAGGAGATGTTCGACGCCTTCCTCGAACAGCGGGCACGGCGCAGGGGTGACCCGTTCGTCCCGTTCAGTGTCCACGATGACTATCCCACCTACGTGGACGGCAAGCCGCGGGCGGACGGCATCCGGTCGTTCCTCGCATCCCGGCATGTCGAACTGCCCGAGGGCAGTCCGGGGGATCCGCCGTCGGCCCAGACCGTACACGGTCTGGGAAACCGTAAGAACGAGATCGTGGTGGCCAGGCTCCGCGAGGGTGGAATCGCCGCATACCCGGGGTCCGTACGGTACCTGCGTGCGCTGGCGGCCGCGGGGATCGGGCGGGCGGTCGTGTCGTCGAGCGCGAACTGCGCGCAGGTCCTCGCCGCCGCCGGCATCGGCTGTCTGCTGCCCGTCCGGATCGACGGTGTGGTCGCGGCGCGCGAGCACCTGGCGGGCAAGCCGGCGCCGGACACCTACCTTGCCGCGGCGAGGGCGCTGCGTACCCCGCCCTCGCGGTCGGCGGTGTTCGAGGACGCGCTCGCCGGGGTCGAGGCGGGCCGTGCCGGCGGTTTCGGCTTCGTGGTCGGTGTCGACCGGGTCGGGCATGCTGATGCCCTGGTCGCGCACGGAGCGGACATCACCGTCCCTGATCTGGCCGTCCTGCTCGACCCGGGCGGGCACGATGGTGCCGGTGCCGGCGGTGACCGGGCCGGTTGTGCGGCGGCGGGCAACGGAAGCCTTTCGTGATCGGCAACGTGTCCTTCCCGGTCGAGCCGTGGTATTTGCGTGAGTGCGGTCTCGACCCGCAGCTGCTGGCCCGCTCGGAGTCGCTGTTCGCGCTGTCCAACGGGCATGTCGGTCTTCGGGCGAACCTGGACGAGGGCGAGCCGCACGCCCTGCCCGGCACCTATCTCAACTCCGTTCACGAGCTGCGGCCGCTGCCGTACGCCGAAGCCGGATACGGTTACCCGGAGTCCGGCCAGACGGTCATCAACGTCACCAACGGCAAGCTCATCCGCCTGCTGGTGGACGATGAACCCTTCGACGTCCGCTACGGGGACCTGCGGTCACACGAACGGGTACTGGACTTGCGCGCGGGTGTGCTCAGGCGCACGACCGAGTGGGTGTCGCCGGCCGGTCAGGCGATCCGGGTGTCGGCGGTACGCCTGGTGTCCTTCGTCCAGCGGGCCATGGCGGCGATCTGCTACGAGGTCGAGCCGCTCGACGCCCCGGCGCGGCTGGTGGTCCAGTCCGAACTGGTTGCCAACGAGCAGCTGCCGCCGCAGAGCGCGGACCCGCGGGCGGCTGCCGTCCTGGAGGCACCACTGCAGGCGGAGTGGAACGGCAGCCACGGTGCCTATGCGGAGTTGGTGCACAGGACGCGCCACAGCGGCATCAGGGTCGCCACGGCGATGGACCATGTGATTGACCCGCTGCCCGGGCTGGGGGTCACCGCCGAAAGCGACGAGGACTCCTGCCGGATCACCGTAACGGCTGTGCTGGACGCCGGCAGCACGTTGCGGATGGTCAAGTTCATCGCCTACGGCTGGTCGGAGCAGCGGTCCCTGCCGGCGCTGCGGGACCAGGCCGCCGCCGCGCTGACCGCCGCCCGGCAGACCGGCTGGGAGGGCCTGCTCGCCGAGCAGCAGGCGTACCTCGACGACTTCTGGGCTCGTGCCGACGTCGAGGTCGACGGTGACGCCGAGGTGCAGCAGGCTGTCCGGTTCGCCCTGTTCCACGTCCTGCAGGCGGGTGCGCGGGCCGAGCGCCGGTCGATCCCGGCCAAGGGGCTGACCGGTCCCGGCTACGACGGTCATGCCTTCTGGGACACCGAGGGCTATGTCCTGCCGGTGCTCACCTACACTGCTCCGCACGCGGCGGCGGACGCCCTGCGGTGGCGTCAGACCACCCTGCCCATGGCCCGTGAACGGGCCCGCACACTCGGCTTCTCCGGTGCGGCGTTCCCCTGGCGGACCATTCACGGCGAGGAGTGCTCGGGGTACTGGCCGGCTGGCACGGCGGCGTTCCACATCAACGCCGACATCGCTGACGCGGTCGTCCGGTACGTCCGCGTGACCGGGGACGACGACTTCGAACGCGACGTCGGCCTGGAACTGCTCGTCGACACCGCCCGGTTGTGGCGTTCCCTCGGCCATCACGACCTCGACGGTGACTTCAACATCGACGGCGTGACCGGACCGGATGAGTACAGCGCGGTCGCGGACAACAACGTCTACACGAACCTGATGGCGCAGCAGAACCTGGTCGAGGCGGCGAACGCGGTCCGGCGGCATCCGGACAAGGCGCGTGAACTCGGCGTGGACGCGGAGGAGACCGCCTCCTGGCGCGACGCGGCCGAGGACATGTACATCCCGTTCGACGAGAAGCTGGGCGTGCATCCGCAGTCCGAGGGGTTCACCCGCCACCAGGTGTGGGACTTCGAGCACACGCGTCCCGACCAGTACCCCATGTTGCTGCACTTCCCGTACTTCGACCTGTACCGCAAGCAGGTCGTCAAACAGGCCGATCTGGTGCTGGCGATGCAGCGCAGGGGGGAGGCGTTCACCGAGGAGCAGAAGGCCCGTAACTTCGCCTACTACGAGGCCCTGACCGTCCGCGACTCGTCGTTGTCGGCGTGCTGCCAGGCGGTGATGGCGGCCGAGGTCGGCCATCTCGGGCTCGCCCACGACTACCTGCGTGAGGCTGCGCTGACGGACCTGCGCGACCTGCAGAACCGGGCCGTGGACGGTCTGCACATCGCCTCGCTCGCGGGAAGCTGGATCGCGCTGGTCGAGGGGTTCGGTGGGCTGCGTGACATCGGGGGGACGTTGTCGTTCACGCCGCGCGTGCCGGAGGGGATCAGCCGGCTCGCGTTCGTGCTGTCCCGGCAGGGACGGCGGCTGCGGGTCGAGGTCACCGACTCCACCGCGTCCTATGTGCTGCTGCGCGGCGATCCGACCGTCATCGTCCACCATGGTGAACAGGTGCGGGTGTCCGTGGAGCAGCCGGTGTGCTGCGCCGTGCCGCCGCCGCCGTCCTGGCCGCCGCCCAGCCAGCCGCACGGACGACAACCGGTGCGCTTCCGCATAAACCCGTGAGGTGACCGGCTCGCCCGCACGCGCCCGTGGGGCCGGCGCATATCCGCGCGACCCGACCTGGTCCGATCTGCCCCGACCCGACCCGACCTGGCCCGCCCATGCTCATGCGGGTGCCGCTGTACGGGCGTCACTGCGCGGAGTCGCGGTCGTCCGGAGAAACGGCGGCGCGGGTGAAGTCTCGGTAGGCGCGAGAGGGCGTGGGACCGCGCTGGCCCTGGTAGCGCGAGCCGTAGACGGCAGAGCCGTAGGGGTGCGTCGCGGGTGAGGAGAGCCGGAACAGGCACAGCTGGCCGATCTTCATGCCCGGCCAGATCTTGATGGGCAGGGTGGCCACGTTCGACAGCTCAAGGGTGACGTGGCCGGAGAAACCCGGGTCGATGAAGCCCGCGGTCGAGTGCGTGAGCAGGCCGAGGCGTCCGAGGCTGGACTTGCCCTCCAACCGGCCGGCGAGATCGTCCGGCAGGGTGACGATCTCGAGGGTCGAGCCGAGGACGAACTCTCCGGGATGCAGGACGAACGGCTCGTCGGTGTCCGGCGCGATGAGTTCGGTGAGGTCCTCCTGCTCGATAGCGGGGTCGATGTGGCTGTACCGGTGGTTCTGGAACACCCGGAACCACCGGTCGAGCCGCAGGTCGATGCTGCTGGGTTGGACGAGAACCGGATCGTACGGTTCCAGGCGGACGCGTCCCGCGGCGATCTCGGCTCGGATGTCCCGGTCAGACAACAACACGTCCCAGCACGCTACCGTTCGCCGAGCTTGGTGCGGCTGTCAGCCGGACCGTCCCGTCATCTTGTCACGGGCAGTGGTTGGCGAGATCCGTTGTCGAACAGACGAATTTGTTGTCGAGCAGCCACTGGATGGGCAGCGCGTCGGTATCCGGATCGAAGACCGGAGCTCCTGGGATGAGGGCGCTGACCACCTGGTACTGCTGTCCGTAGCCGGGTTGGTCGAACCACGGGCGGATGGTTCCGCTGTAGACGGAGAACGTCTGCAGCACCCGGTAGGCGTGGTAGTTGCAGCTACCCGGGTCCGTCGTGGAGTCCAGGTTGGACGGTGGGATGGCCCGGGCAGCGTATTTCG
>NZ_CAAAFT010000060.1:6997-28440 GCF_900634765.1 Candidatus Protofrankia californiensis
CCCGGTAGGCGTGGTAGTTGCAGCTACCCGGGTCCGTCGTGGAGTCCAGGTTGGACGGTGGGATGGCCCGGGCAGCGTATTTCGTGTCCTGCGGGGAGGCGAAGTTGCCGGTCGGGTTGCCGAACCGGTCGAACTCCAGCCCCGGGTTCAGCGGTGTCACCGCTCTCCTGGGGGTGCCGTCCGCATTGATCAGATATCCGTCCTTCGGCGGATACTGCCAGCCTCCCTGGCCTGATCGGGCGGACGGGTCCCACCAGGTGTCCAGGAACTGCTGGATCGGCTGGTCACCGGTCCGCTCGTAATGGGACAGCTCCCGGCCCACCTCACCGAAGATCGGCAGTTGCTTGGGTCCGAGACGCGAGTCGCCGCGGAAGTCGGCCGCCGAACATTGGTTCGGCGGCGTGTGTCCGGTCGCCGAACCAATTCTGGTTTGGCTGTCGTCGGTCGTGGACGCGGGTGCGGCAGAAGCGGATGTGGTGCCGACAAGGAGCAGGGCGCCGGCTGCCAGCGAGATGATGGTCTTGCGAAACTGCACGTGTTCCTCCCGGACGCGCGCTTGGAGTAGCGCATCGATCCCGGAGGGTAGTAAAAGATCTCCTTGCTGATGAGAGTCGGGTAGTCCGGACGGATGTGCTGTGTGTCGTCCGTCTTGTGCCGACGCGTGTCGGGCCGATACCGGTGAACACGAGCAGCCGGCGTGGTCGGCAACCGCATCGGTCCCGCCCTTTTTGTCATGATCCGGTTGCCGTGATCCGGACCGGGGCGCTGATCGAGCCCGGCGGTCCGCCGCGATCCCGTGGTGCCGGCCGACTGAATGGCCGACCGACCGACCGACTGGCGGGGGCCTCGCCATCCCTTGCCTGCGTGGGCCTGTAGGATGCTTCTGGTACTACGCGGGCGTAGTTCAGAGGCAGAACACGAGCTTCCCAAGCTTGCAACGCGGGTTCGATTCCCGTCGCCCGCTCCACTCGGGGCGGGCCGCGTCCGGCAGGGGCCGGACCTGCTCGTTTCGCTTATGCCAGCCCAGGGGGCCGAGCCCCCTGGAACCCCCACGTTCCTGTGGCTTGGGCCTCTTGGGCTGTTCGCGGGTCGCTGTGGGCGGCCGTGGTTGTGAGTGGCCTGGTCAGTCGGCTGCTACCTGCCATGGATCTATGAGGTCGATGCCGGTGTGGACGAAGTCCTTGGTGTTGCGGGTGGCGAGGTCGGCGGAGTGCGAGCGGCAGATGGCTGCGATCTGGGCGTCAGCCATACCGATGACCAGACCTTGCTGTCCGCGGCCCACGACGATGTCCGCGTAGTGGGCCGCCGCGTTGTCGTCGAAGGGCAGGACACGGCCGGTGAAGCCCGCCTCGACGGCACGCTGTAGCCGGTCGGCCAGGTCGGTACGGCGTCGTCCGTCGGGCAGCCGGGCGACGCCGTACCGCAGCTCGGCCGTGGTCACCGCGGTCAGGTAAACCTCGTCGGCGGGCTGTTTGTCAACCCAGGCGACGACCCTTGGATCAGCCCGGGCGCGCATCAGCTCCGAGATGACGTTCGTGTCCAGCACGATCACGAGGAGAAATCCGCCGCCCTCGGCAGCTCCGTGCGTGGCGGCAGCGGAATCTCCACATCATCGTCGAGGTCCACGAAGTACTGCTGGATCTGGCCACCCAGCCCGCGCCGCGGGGCCGGCCCGGTCAGGGCGGCCCGTAGGATCGCCCGGACCTCCGCCTCCATCGACCGGCCGTTGTGCGCCGCACGGACCCGCAGTCGCGCCTTCACCTCGTCATCCAGGTCTCTGATCGTCAACGTCGCCACAACCGGCCACCTCCTCTGCCGATCCAATGCTAGCACTGCATGCACCGTAGGCCGACCATGGCCGTCTCACTCCGACACCGACGGCGCGTACGGTCCTGCGGCACCCTTGACCCGGCTGCTCCACCCGGACGAATGAGCCGTCAGGGGATACGGAGCCGGAGGATCTTCGCTGTGCCCGTCACGTGCCCGCGGCAACGGTGGACACGGTGGACATCGGTTCGAATCAGCGTGCGTCGGTGGGCACCAGACCGTGCACCCGGAGATCTATTGAAGGTTCGGGGCCGAGCCCCCTGGACCCTCTACGTTCCTACGGCTGAGCGCTGTTTTTCGGTTCTCGTGCCCGTTGCGTGCCCGCCAGGTTCGAGGTGCCCCCGCTCGTGCCCTCCGGGGCGTGGGGCCTGATCCGGGCGAGCCGTGCCGACATCGCGCCCGCGACCTCGACCCCACGGGCGTGGTGGTTCCCGGAGTGTCGTTCGAGGTCACGTCGTTCTGCTCGCAGCTCCGGCAGGTCTGGTGAGGGCCGCCCTCCGGGCCGGGTTGGAACCCGTACGCGTGGCTCGATCCGCCTTGGCACCACGACATGAGTCAGGAGTTATGCTGGAAGCGTGGCGTAGGACGTTGTCCTCCTCGAACCGGTCGAGGCCTGGTTCCTGAAACTCTGCGAATCCGACACCGACACAGCGGCGTTGATCGTGCAGGCCATCGACAGGCTCGCAGCCGTAGGACCCACGCTGGGCAGGCCGCTCGTCGACACCATAGGGCACAGCACACTTCGCAACCTGAAAGAGTTGCGGCCTGGTTCCCGGGGACGGTCGGAGATCCGGATGCTCTTCGTCTTCGACCCGGACCGCACGGCGATCTTTCTCGTCGCGGGCGACAAGACTGGGCGATGGTCCCACTGGTACGAGGAAGCCATCCCACTGGCCGAAGCCCGATACGCCGACTATCGGGCGGAGAAGGACAAGGAGGCAGGCCCATGAGTACCGGACGACGCTGGCAGGAAGTCAAGGCTGAAGCGCACCGCCGTCACCCTGAACTGGCCGACCCCGAACGGCAGGCCAGGGCCCGAGCCGAACTCGACGCGTACGTCGCCGGTCACCACCTCAAGGAGCTCCGCCAGGCCATCGGCAGGACGCAGTCCGAGGTTGCCCAGATCCTCGGCGTATCCCAGTCCCGGATCTCCCAGATCGAGAACGGCGACATCGAAGCCATGGAACTGGAGACCCTCCGTGCCTACGCCGCGGCACTTGGCGGGCATCTCGACGTCACCATCAGCGTGGGCCCGCACTCGGTGAAGGTCGCATAGGTCGGTGTCGACGGGCCGGCCGAGATAGCGGGTCTATCCGGACCGGGAGCGGTACCGGGCGAACGTCAGTGGAAATCGGCATCTAGCGCCAAGGCGCATCGGTGTGGCAATAGGTGTAGCGACGGCCCCGGACGTCGACAGAAAATCCCACATCCCGGTCGACTCCGCCGTCCGGGATGGCGGGCAGGGACGGTCTCGCTGTCGAGTTGAAAAGCGGAAGGCCGTCCTTCTGGTCGAGATCCCGAGCGTGCCATTCGCATGCCAGTAGCACCGGTCGGCATCCGGTCCCATCGGTGGGTAACGGCGGGGACCGGATGGCCGCTGACCTGGCTTGGAACCCCCACGTTCCTATGGGCGCTCCCCCCTTGGACCCCACGTTTCTATGGTTGGGGCCGGTTTTCGGGCGCCTTGTGCCGTTCGCGTGCCAGTGGTGGCCGACGTGCTGTCAGGGCAACGGCTGAGGTCGGCCCCGTACGGCCTCAGACGTCGCGGACGTCGTCGAGGCATGCTTGGGCCAGGTGGGCTCGGTTATCGAGGACGCGTGACGGGCACGATCCGCACAAGCCTCTCAAGGCCGGTTATGAAAACCGCGGTTCGGGCCTGCTCGCGACTGCCGCCGCGTTGCTATCCACCATAGATACCGCTTGTCGGATGATTCCTTCGAAGTTTCCTTTCTCTCGAACGTGCTGCGCGCCCGAACTCCCGATCGCTGTGCCATCAGCGAGGAACTCGCATGAGCTGCACCCGTGCGCCGTTCTGTCTTGATGGTCGGTCGGGAGCGGAACAGCGGTTGAGGATTGACATCCGTAGCCTTCCGGGCGTAGCCGCCTCGCCGGTCGAAGTGACGTAGGTCGCGCAGGACCACGTTGATGTCAGAGGTATGGTGATTTTATCCGATTTACCGGGAGTGTCCGTGACACCGAATACGGCAATACGTTCTGACCGGCTCCAGCCGTCGTCACGATCGGTGCTGTCCGATCGAGGCGGCGGCTGTGATCGGCCGTCGAACACGAAAGGACGGTATCGGTGGATCAGGTGAGAATCGGCATTCTTGGCGCCGCTCGGATCGCTCCGACAGCCGTGGTGAAGCCCGCGGAACGGTCGCCGCTGGTCGAGGTGGTCGCGGTAGCGGACCGCGACACCGAGCGAGCCGCCCGGTTCGCTCGAAAATATGCGATCCCGATGGCGCACAAATCATACGATGCGTTGATTGACGATCCCGACGTCGATGCAGTCTACAATCCACTGCCGAATGCGCTGCATGCACCGTGGACCTTGCGCGCGATCGAAGCTGGAAAGCATGTGCTGTGCGAGAAGCCGTTCACCGCGAACGAGGCCGAAGCGCGTGCTGTCGCCGCGGCAGCGGCGTCCGCCGGGGTCGTCGTCACCGAGGCTTTTCATTACCGGTATCATCCGCTTGCGGAGCGTATTCGTACGATCGTGCAAGACGGCAGCCTCGGCACGGTGCACTCGATCTCCACCTGGATGTGTATTCCCTGGCCACTTTTCGATGACGAAATCCGCTACAGCTACGATCTCGGTGGCGGCGCCATGATGGATACCGGATGTTACGCCGTCCACTGTATGCGGCTGCTCGGAACAGGTGAACCGAAGGTTGTGTCGGCTCGCGCCCTGCTGCACACGCCACGCATCGACCGCGCCATGACCGCGGAGTTCAGTTTCCCCGACGGCTCGACCGGGCGGATCGACTGCTCACTGTGGTCACGGCAGTTTTTGCGGATCGCCGCACACGTGACCGGGGACCGTGGTGAGTTGCGAGTCGTCAACTTCGTCCGTCCGCACCTGTTCAACCGGCTCCGTTGGACGGTACAGGGCCACACTATGCGGGAAACGGTGCGCGGGGAAGCGACCTTCGACGCCCAGTTGCGCGGTTTCGCCCGTGCGGTGCTGTACGGCGAACCGACGCTGACACCGGCCGAGGACGCGGTTTTCACCATGCGCCTCATCGACGATGTCTACCGTGCGGCTGGTCTCCCACCACGCGGGATCTCCAGCTGACCGGGTTGCGTAGAAGGCGCCGGAGCGCCCTTGGCGGCCGGGCGTGGAGACATATCGGGACCGATCCCGGATAAGCGGGAACAGGCGGTGCCACTAATACCACTGATGCCGGTAATACCAGTGATCACCTGTCGAGATCAGGACTGCGAGTCAACCTGCGGAGGCTGGCTGGCACCGGGCGGTGTCAGCGGCCAGCCGTCGGATCCGACCAGACGGGCCAGGTCGTCCGGGGTGTCGACGTCGTCGGGGGAGCCGGTGCCGTCGCAGGGCACCATGACGACCCGGTCCGGATTGGCACGCAGCCAGGCCCGTGCGCCGACATCACCGTGAGCGAGGGCGGACACCTCAGCCCATATCGCCCTGTGTAGCAGGACCGGGTTGCGCGGCTGCCCACCGTAGCTGGCGACCGCGGCAACGGCACCGGAGGCGTGGGCCGCGAGCAGCTGGCGCACCGCCTCGGCGCCGAGCAGCGGCTGGTCGGCCAGTGCGATCACGACCGCGTCGACGCCGCTGTTCCCGCCGTCCTTGTTCCCGCCCCTGTCAGCAAGGTTTTCGTCGACAGCGGCAAGTGCCGCGAGCCCACGACGCAGCGAGGCGCTCATTCCCAACGCCCAGTCCGGCGCCAGGACAACCCGTTCCCTGGGCAGGCTGGTGGATCTGAGAACGTCGGCTGCCCGCGCGCCGAGTACCACGAACACCGGGGCGCATCCGCCGTCGGCGAGCATCCGGGCGCATCGCTGGACCAGTGATTCGCCACCCAGCGTGACCAGAGCTTTCGGCATGCCGAATCGGCGTCCGGCGCCGGCGGCGAGGACGAGCCCACCGACGGCACCCGTTGGGTCTGCTACAACTGCTGCTCCATCTGCCACAGGTGCTCCAGGTGCTCGTCGGTCCGAGCGGGGCAGGCGCCCACGACGCCCGCCCATGACAAGGACGGGTGATCGCCGGGAACGCCACATCCGGTTGCCACCGTAACGGACTCGGGATAATTCAGTTAGATGAATATAGAAATAAGAATCACTATAAAAATATGAACCAGTGGAACCGATGATTTCGTCTGCTGGCTCACACTTCCTTCTCCGGCGGTTCGCTATACAATCCGGAACGGTGAAACGGTCCATTGTTGACGGCGTTCCGCAGGCCGTTCAGAAGGCCCAGGCCCCCGGCCGGGACGATGTTGCGCCGATCGTCTTTCTCAGCTATGCGGATGAGGATCATGCGTGTCACGGTGCTTCGATCGGCGCGCTGGGAGACGCGCTGGAGACCGAGATCTCAACCCGGACCGGCCACCGCTGCCGGGTTCTGCGCGACCGGCGGGAGATCGGCTGGTGCGAGTTGTGGAACGAGCGGATCACGAATCTCCCGGATACCACGGCGATTCTCGTCGCAATCATGACTCCGGCCTTCTTCCGGAGCGCTCAGTGTCGGCACGAGCTCGAGCGCTTCCTCAATCTTGAACGACAGTCGAATCTTGAACGGCGGTCGGCGCGTACGGATCTTGTCCTGCCGATTCCCTGGGCGGACGATCTCGACCTTGCCCACGGTGGCACGGGGGATGTGTTGGTGGAGGCGATGTGCCGCCGGGTAGGCGAGGACTGGCCGTCGCCGCACGACCGATCGCCCGCCACGCTTCCGGCCGAAAACCTGGCTGAGCATCTGGCCACGGGCCTTGCTCGGCGTCTGCGTAATCAGATGAGCACCCTTGACCGATCGCAGAGTTCGACGCGCCGTGTTCCGCGGGTGCCGAGGCAGCCAGGGTCCCGGACGCCGACCCCGGACTCGCAGGCTCCGTCACAGCAGACCCAGCCACTGCAGATCCAGCCGCTGCAGGTGCGGGACGAACCGGCTCGTCCAGTACGCCAGGAACCGCCTCGACCACCGCTATCACCACCGGGCGGCGAACGGGGCGTCGACGGCGCCGTCGCCTACCGTCCGATCGTGACAGCTCACGATCTCTGTGTAAAAGCGTTCAGCGCGACGCGGCTGCGTACCGGCTACACCATGGTTGGTGTCGACGCCTTCCTCGACTGGGCTGCCGCCGAGTTGCGCCGGTTGCACGCCCTCGTCCGCTCTGTCGAGAACGGAGGAAAACCAGATCCGGGCGAACTCGTCCCGAGAATCACGCCAACGGAGATCAGGTCGACGAGGTTCAACCCGACAAGATTTTTCAGCGGGTACCGCGAAAGCGAAGTCGATGACTTTCTCCGGGTCGTCGAGCGTGAGTTCGCCAATCTGCACAGGTTTCTGTCCGCAGTGTCCGCCACCGCCTCGACCGGTACTCCCCGTAGCGGCAACGCCCGGACCGATGCCGCCCGGCACCGTGGTGGTCCTGGTTCCTTCCACCCCGGCATCACCGGCTCGGAGGTGAAGGAGAAATCCTTCACGGGAACGCGGTTCCGCTCCGGCTACGACATCGCCCAGGTCGAAGCCTTTCTCGACACGGTGTCCCGGGGACTGGACCGGCTGCAGGCGATGGTGGGATCGGCGCAGGACGGCCGGCCGGCGGATTCCGCTTCCCCCGCGGTGAGTCTCGTGCCACGGGACATCAGCGACGCCAGGTTCGACACGACCTGGCTGACGGGTGGATACAGCGAGTACGAGGTCGACGACTTCCTCGATTTTCTCGAACGTGAGCTCACCCGCGTCCAGGACTACCTGCCACGAGACGATCTGTAGCCGGCATGCGTCGGGGAACCAGACGGGTTCGCGGAGCGTCGATCGTGATGCCTCGCGAGCTCGCCGTCCACGCGGAGCCGGTAGGCAGGAATGAGCGGGCGAGAGCGAGCGGGCGGGGATGAGCGGGTGGAGTGAGCCGGTGCCGGGCTATAGCTTGCGGGCGATCGTCAACCCGTCCGACACGGCCAACAGGACGGCCTGCACCCGCTCGTCCGCTGCTACCACCTCGTTGAACGCCTGGATCGCCCGGACGTCCGCATTCGGGCTTTGCTCGTCGAGCACCTTGCCGTCCTGAAGTACGTTGTCGACGAGGATCAGCCCGCCCGTGCGCATCCGCGGGAGCAGCAGGTCGTAGTAGGTCTGGTACGAGGTCTTGTCCGCGTCGATGAGAGCGATGTCGTAGACGGGCTCGGTGGGTAGTGCGGCGATCGTGGCCGCGGCCGGGCCGATGCGCAGCTCGATCCGATCTTCCAGGCCGGCGCGCTTCCAGTAGTGGCGCGCGAGCGACGTCCACTCCTCGCTCACGTCGCAGCAGAGCAGATGACCGTCATCGGGCAGGCCGCGGGCGATACAGATTGACGAGTATCCGGTGAACGTACCGACCTCGATCGCCCGGCGTGCCCCCGTGCTTGCGGTCAGTATCGTCAGCAGGGTACCGAGTTCGGCACCGATCTGCATGACGGACAGGTTGCCGAGCTTCCGCCGCGTTTCCTCGAAGAGATCGGTCAGAAGCTCGTCCGGCGGCGAGCAGCGGGCTGCGAGATAGGGGTATATGCCGTGCGTCAGAATCGGCGACTGCGCTGTTGGGTCCAGAGCGGACATACGACCCAGGCTACCTTCACACCCTGACCTTCTGCCTGCCCTTCTGCCTGCCCTCCGGCCGGCGCCTTCCTGCCCGCCGGCTCGGCCTGCCCGTCCACCCTGGGGCCCTGGGCCCGTCAGACATCGCTGGTGTCGCAGGGGCGCCGGCGGGGCATTTCGCAGAGTGTGAGGACGAACGACCGGACACCGACACCGATGCCGACCCCGACGCCGCAGCCAGCCGACCGCACCGTTCCGGAGCTCGACGCGGACACGGTCCACGCCGTCGGGAAGCTCAGCGAGGCACTGGAGTGGGTGGAACGGGCGAGGGGGCACCTCTACGCGTTCCACCAGATGTCCGGCCACGCCGATCTCATGCTCGGGCCGGCGTTGGAGGAGCTGGAGAACGCCGGTCACGGCGAGATCGCCGAACGGGTCCGCAGGGATCTGTTCGGGCGGAACGTCCTCGACGGCCGGTGGACCTTCCAGATCGTCGAGGAGTACGACGACGGGTACTACCGGACCTTCGTGGAATCCGAACGAATGGTCAGGGACGCACTGGCCGATGGTCGCCGGCATGTGTACGAGGCGCGGATGAAGGCGTCCGAACGGGAGCGTGCCGGCCGGTCCGCATTCGGCTCGGGAGCCTGAGCGTCTTCAGGTGCTGTCTGCTGTCCCGCGGCCTGAGGCGCTGCCTGGGTCCGAGGCGGTGTCAGCGACGGCGCTGTCAGCGGCCTGGGAGCATCAGGCCTGATCGGCTCGTGCCGTCAAAGTCACCGTGCCCTGGTTTGACAGCGTCCTGTGCGGGGCGGCACGCTTGGGGTGCGGCACCTCGTTCGGTGAGGCGTCTGCACGGACACAGGCCACTGACCCCGAACGTCGAGAGACGCCCCGGGTCAGGACAGCTCTCCCCGGGCTAAGGGGTGGGCCCAGGTGGCTTCCTGGTTGGGATTACGCCGTGCAGTGCCAAAGCTCTGACGAGGAGGGGTGCTCCGCACGGGGGGCCGGGCCCTGGCCTGGGTCTTGTTCGTGCGATCACTCTGTGTAGATATGGTCTGTGCCTGCGGGCGCCCGGTCGTGAAGGAGGTGGCGGGATGAGTCCCGGTCATAGTCGCTGTCTGTCCTGGACTGGCTCGGCGACCCCCGCCGCCTGAGCCTGGTCCCTCCGGTGTGAAAACGTCGCCGCCGGCCTTTGTCAGAGGGCCGACGGTCCCAGCCCTGTTCGCCGGGCGGCTCGCGGTTTGTCGTGTCGTGCCTGATGCGCTGAACGCGGGTGGGCTCTCTACGAGCTCCCATGAGCACGGCGTTGCAGTGGGCTGGAATGCAGGCCTGATCCAAGGGCTGTGCCAACAGGTGCACGGGCTCGCACAGCGGGCTGCGGTACCCGGCTGGCAGTGTGCCCGGACCTTGTCCGTAGCTGCGTTGTCCATGGTCGAGCTGATGTGTGTGTCACACAGCGATGCCCGAGGTCCGACCACCACCGCCGCAGCGAGGTGCGAGCGTCCCGGGTAGCCACCGGCTCCCGGCAGTACCTGCTGGCAGGCCCTCAAGCCATTCGAGGAGCTGGCGTGATGACGGTGATGGAGAACGCTTTCTACTCCGAGGGCCGGCGCCTTGCGCGACCGGACTCGCTGGGTCAGACCTACCAGCTTCTGCATGGACGTCGTGACAAGCGCAAGCAGGATCTCGCATGGATCGGGCTGGTCCGTCCGGACGAGCATGAGATCACTTCGATCGCCAGTGAGTTCGACCTGCACGAGCTCGCCGTCGAGGATGCTGTGCAGGCTCATCAGCGCTCCAAGCTGGAGCGGTACGGCAAGACCCTTTTCGTGGTCCTGCTGGCGGCCTGTTACAACGACACCCGGGAGGAAGTCGAGTTCTCCGAGCTGCACGTCTTTGTCGGGGATGATTTCGTCATCACGGTACGTCATGGTGACGCACCGGACCTGCGGCGGGTGCGCCGGCGGATGGAATCCGAGCCGGAGCTGCTGGCCAGGGGCCCGGAGGCGGTGCTGTACGCCATCCTCGACCGGGTCGTCGACGACTACGCACCGGTTGTCGCGGGGCTGGAAAACGACATCGACGAGATCGAGACCGAGGTCTTCCGGGGCGACCCGGAGGTAAGCCGGCGTATCTACGAGCTGTCCCGCGAGGTCATCGAGTTCCAGCGGGCCACCAAGCCCCTGCTCGGGATGCTGGACGCCCTGGCATCCGGTTTCGTGAAGTACGGCGTGGACGCCGAACTGCAGCAGCACCTGCGGGACGTCACCGACCACGTTGTCCAGGTCGTGGAGCGGATCGAGGGGTTCCGTCAGCTCCTCCAGAACATCCTCACGGCCAACGCCGCTCTGGTGGGGCAGCGGCAGAACGAGGAGATGAAGATCCTGACCGAGACGAGTATCGCGCAGAACGAGGAGGTCAAGAAGATATCCGCATGGGCGGCCATCCTGTTCGCTCCCACTCTGGTAGGCACCGTATACGGGATGAACTTCGAGACCATGCCGGAGCTGAGCTGGGCGTACGGCTACCCGTTCGCGATCGCGCTCATGGGTCTGGTGTCCGTCATGCTCTATGTCGTCTTCCGCAGCCGCCGCTGGCTCTGATGCCAGAACGCCCAAGACAGCGCGATCACGATTTTCGCACGCTGTCGGTGGGTCAGGTCCCCGGGCCGCTCGGCGGAACATACGGTGGCGATACAGGCAAGCAGCATGAAAGCCGTGAGAGCGGCGTGAAAGCGCTCAGCCCGGCCCGCAGATCGGACCCGGCCGCCAGGGATCGCGTGACGGCGGCTCAGCATCAGGACCGTAGCCCTCAGCCCACACCGTCCGGCAGTGCGGGCAGTTGCCAGCCGTACCGGGCCGCGGGCCCTTCGGCGGATCGCCGGGGCTGCGCCGCCGACGGCGTCGGCGATGCTGCGGGCAGTCCAACGTCAGCAGTGGCACGACAGGCTCAATCATCTTTGATCGGTAACCTTCCCGTTCCGTTGCAGGATGTGCAGTTCAGCTTCTTGGTCTCGTTGAATGTGCCGTCCTCGTCCGTCCCGCCGACGTCCTTCAGTATTTTTCCCGTGCCGCCGCACGGTCCGCAGTCCTTCCAGGTCGGGTTGCCACGCCGGATGTCCTGCCGTTGCCGCTGGCCTTTGTCCATGCGATCGCGGTCCTCGCCGCCATCGTCGTCCCGCCGCCGCAAAAATCCCATGCCATCCTCCCTGATCGTCGCACCAGCATGACGATCAGGCTACGGACAGATCGGACATCTCAGCGACGGGCCACGCTGTGGTCCAAACGCGGCAAAGGTCGGATGCGGCAGAAGTCCGTTTCCGACTGTTCCGCGGCCTGTCCGGAGCACGCTTGGCCGCCGGTCCTCGGCCGAACCGTTCACGAATGTCTGCCGACGTCCGTTGGTACATACGGATGCCGACCCGGCTGACGAGCCGCACATTGCGGGACGCGTCGGACCGCCTCCGCGGCATAGATCTGGATGTGCTGGGGTGAAGGGGAATTGTTGTCGACCGCGAACCGTCGCGTGATGGTCTCGCCGGGTACGAGGTGGTCGACGATGTAGGCGAGAGCGCGGGGGTCGTGCTGACGGGAGACAGGCACAGCCAGCAGCCCGATACCAATGGAGCTCGGTGGCCCACGGCGGTGGCCGGTGGTGCGTGTGCTCCTTCTGACCTCGTGAAACGCGCGCTGACCTGCGCGGACGGTTCGTCTGAGTCGTCCGGCCGCGGTCCCGTGAAGCCCCAGCGAATCCCACTGTTGACCAAGGCGCACGAGCACATGGCGGGTGGGAGCCAAGCAAGATCTATCGTGGCGGGTTGGCTCTCCCTTTGATCCTTTCCCTGTCTGCGGGTCAACGCTACAACGTTGATGGCATATGATGTGAGCGTTATAACCGCGGCGCGAAGGATGGCTGATGGCTTGGTCGATCGTGGCCGTGGAGCCGGCGCTCTCCTGGCTGCACGACCTCCGTCGCACCGATCGTCGGATCTTGGTCTTGATCAGTCAGGCGATCGAGGCGTTGCGGATCGAGAGGCCGGCTCTCGGGCGACCTCTCGTCGACACCATCCGGGGCTCGACGCTTCCCAACCTCAAGGAACTACGCCCAGGGTCCGCGGGCGCGAGCGAAGTGAGGCTGCTGTTCGTGTTCGACTTGGAACGTCAGGCCGTGATTCTGGCGGGTGGGGACAAAGCGGGTAACTGGCGCGGTTGGTACCGCATGGCGGTCCCGCTGGCCGAGGCGGCGTATGCGGATCATCTCAAGCGTATGGAGGGGCACGGAGATGGTTGACCATCTGAAGGATCCGCAGGCGCGCTCCTGGGATGATCTGACTGACGAGTTCGCCTTCACCTCGGCCGAGTGCGACGAGATCGTCTCTGGGGCGCAGCGGCTGATCGCCGAGGCGCGGGCGTTCCGGTTGGCGGAGGTACGTCGGCGTCAGCACGCCACTCAGGTGGAGGTGGCGAAGGCGATGGGTGTGACACAAGCTCGGGTGTCCCGCATCGAGAAGGGGCAGCTGGAGCGCAGCGAGGTGGACACCCTCGCCGCTTATGTGCAGGCGCTCGGCGGTAAGTTGAAGATCGTTGCCGATTTTGGTGATGAGTCGTACGTGCTCGGGTAGGGCAGCGGATCATCGAGCGCTGGTCCCACGCCCGCGATCGTTCGGTTCGCCGTGCTGCGATACTGGAAGGCGACCGGCCGGTGAGGCTGGTCATGCGGAACAGGCACGGGCTCCATTGATCGAGGGTCAGGGCGCACCGGGCTGAAGCCGCAGGTCAGGAGGGCTCGCCTAGTGGCCGATGGCGGCGGTCTTGAAAACTACTTGGTGCAATGATCGGCTTGGCGTCGTGTGGTCCTCCTGACCTCGGAAAACAGGGGCTGACCTGCGTGGATGCTTCGCGTTGATCGTCGCGGTGTGGTCCCGCTGAGTTCCACCGAATCCCGCTGTTGACCATGATTCACGGGCACATGGCGGGCAGAACCGAAGCCGGATCACGAGGTGTCCGCGGCTTCCCGCTGGGCCTCTGGTGCCTCCCGTTTTTTCGTCCGTTTCCCGGTCAGCGCCGTTGTCTGCGCGGGGCGCCGGTCGGGTCAAGGGTGGCGCGGCCGGTGCCCCGTCAGACCCTTGGGCGCTCACCCGAGGAACGGGCACCCGACCACACGGAGCAGACCGACGCTGAGGGACGAACCTTTTAATCCGTAGTTTGATCTGGATCTTCTATCGGTGTCAGTGGACGTCCGCCCCGTCCGGCGACCTCGTACGCGATGTCTCCAGACGTCCGCTGGCGTCCGTGCTTGTCGGTCGGCTCGACTGTCACTTTGGCTGTCAGTCATGCCACTACCCGGGATCACGACGCCGCATGTTTAGGTCGAGCTATAGTCGACCCGTGTCAGCGGAGCCACTCCATCGGTGGACGATCAAGACCACACCCGAGGTGCGGGAGTGGCTGCGCTCGCTGCGCCAGACAGACCTAGACACCTATCGGTCGGTCAACGCGGCGATCGACATGCTCGCCGAGACCGGGCCTGGGCTCGGGCGTCCGCTCGTCGACACGCTGCAAGGGTCGACGGTCAGCAACCTCAAGGAGCTGCGGCCGAGGTCGGGCCGCGAAATCGCGATTCGGGTGATCTTCGTCTTCGACCCCTGGTCACAGGCGGTGCTGCTGGTCGCAGGCAACAAGGCCCGCGACTGGTCGCGGTGGTACAAGACTGCGATCCCCGCGGCAGAGGTTGCATACGACAGGTGGCTGGCCTTCGAGAGGAAACGGCGGGAGGGCTCATGACCGAGTTCCACGACTGGGATGACATCCGCGCTGAGCTGCACGACGGCGACGACGAGGCGCTCGCCGCCGAGCGAGCGCGCACCGAGGCCTGGGTCAGCGCCTTCCACCTTGCCGAGGAGCGTAAGCGGCTGGGGCTAACCCAGCGCCAGGTGGCCGAGCTGATGGGCGTCTCACCGGGCCGGGTGAGCCAGATCGAGAACGGTGACCTCGACGTCAACGAGGTCGCGACGCTGAGCCGGTACGCCCGGGCGCTGGGCGCCCGCATGCGGATCATCTTCGACTACGGCAACGACCTCCGCCAGATCGCCTGACGCGCTGTCGGCACAGGTCACCCCGATCCTCCGCGTCTGATCGGCTATGGAGCAGCCGGCAGCGCCGGGTTGAAGGATTAGGAGGATAGAGGGCACTCCAACCGGGTCACCAAAGATTCTGAGGTACGCGCTCGTAGCAGCAGGACAAGATCCCTCAGGACCTCCGCGTCACACTGACCTACGGGCTCACAGCACCACAGAGCGACGACGTTGGACCGGACGGCACCAACATCCTCATCAGGACAGGATGCCGGCACAAGCCGACATGATCACTGACCTGTCTCAACCTGACGTGCGCTCGGAGGGACTCGAACCCCCAACCTCTTGATCCGTAGCCCTCGGCGCGCCGTCCACCGACGTCTACCAGCGTCCGCCGGTGCAGGTCATGGGCTCGGCGACGTCTACCGACGTCCACTGACGTTCGTCCCCGTTGCAGTACAACTGCACTACGGCAGCTCGCGGGGCGGTCGTCACAGAGCGTTTGCCGGCCCTTGTCGACGCGGATCGCCAGACACGCGTCGAGCGGCCCCCGTCCACCAGCATCCGCCGCGTGGCCGTGTCCCACCGAATCTTGCCGTCGACCGTGGTCTAGGGGCACACGGCGGGCAGAACGAAACAACATCATTCGCCACGGCGTCGCTGACCGTTGCGGCGTCCTCCGAAAGGTCACGGAGTCGATGGCCTCTACCGGCGTCCGCTGAGGGCCGTCCCCGTAGCAGCACAACCATAGGTACCCCGGCCCGCCGCTGCCCGTGACGGCGTGCTCGGTGGCGCGATGGAATCGGCGGGGATGAGGGTCGCCGAGTCCGATCGGGCGACCCAGCGACTCATCCTGTCCGTTGCAGCAGCGCGCTGGTCAGCTGACACGGCAGCCTGCCGTCGACGAGGCTCTACGTTCTACCTGGTGTGACCGGCGAGCCTTTGCTCGACACCACAGCCCGAACAAGTGACCAGATTCGGTACAGGTGTTCCATTCAAGGCAACAACCGACTACTCTCGGTCTCCGGCGTGCCGAGTGCAATGGCGGCGCCGCGACCTCAGGGGGAGGACGACAGGTGTCGACCGCAGAGCTGCCGCTCTGGCCGGCCCAAGCTCGGTTGAAGCGACTGCCGGCACCGCAGGCGAGAGGCGTGCTTCAGTTGGCACACTTGAGCGGCGGAGTTCCAGATCCACCAAAGAAGAAGCTGCTGAACTATAGCCCCGAAGAATGGGAATACTTTGTATTTGAGTGGGCTAGCGTTATGGACACCGAGTATGTAGAGGTCCTGCAACTTGGGGGTGCCAACGACGGCGGAATCGATGTCGCAGCATTCCGGACCGTGGCGGCTTTCGAAGGCTCTTGGGACTGTTTTCAATGCAAGCACTACAACCGAGTTCTCTATCCCGGCGATGCATGGCCTGAGATATTCAAGATACTGCGAGGCGTCGCGGCCGGCGACCACACGGCTCCCAATCGGTACTACTTCGTCGCGCCGCGCGGCTGCGGAAACACTTTGAACAAATGGCTACACTCTCCAGGAAACCTCAAGGACGAGTTCCTGAAGGAACTTACAAAAGGGAAAGCCGAGTTTCTTTCAGACGTTGGTGCAGATGTGGTTGCCGAGGTTGCGTCGCTCGCAATGACGGTAGATTTCAGCCTATTTACTTCGATGAGTTTGACCCGCATCCTAGAGATACATAAGCGGAGCCCGGCGCATGCTGTGCGATTTGGGGGGCCACTTCCGGAGAGACCAGAGGTTCCGCTACCTCCTGAAGAGATAGGCGAGCAGGAAACCCGGTACCTTCAACACCTGCTGGACGTGTATGAAGAAAAGTTCTCGCTGCCAGCAGGAAGCCTCGACGAGGCCCTAAAGCACGGCCTGGCAGGAAGCCACCTTCGTCGCCAGAGAATTTCTTTCTATAGCGCCGAAGCATTGCGGGTATTCGCGCGCGACAATGTTCCGGAAGGCACTTTCGAGGCACTACAGGAGGAAGTGTTCGATAGCGTTGAGGAAACCTACAGTAGGGAATAGCCTGACGGCTACGAGCGCCTATTTCAAGTTCTGGAATCTGCTACTCGCGCACACCTAACGTTTAATGCGCTTATTTCCGTCTCGCTTCCGCGTGATCGAAAGGGCATCTGCCATCAGCTCGCGAACATCGACCGGCTAGTCTGGCGCCACCCAGTGAGGTCGTGATGTCGCGAGCCCTGAATAGCCCATTCGAGGTCGGCCTGAGACTGGTCGTACTTCTAAATGCGGCTTTCCCTAAATCCTATGATGTGGCAACTCTCACGTTTCTCGATCACGCATTACTGCACAGCGGGGAGTTGGACGGACCCGAAAGTATTCATCCCCCGCTTCCAGGACGCTCCGGTGAGATCGGAGTCAAAAGGGGACTTGTGTCCGAGGGCCTGATGATGATGGTCAGGGCGGATCTAGTCAAACTTGAGATCAGCGGGGCCGGAATACTCTATCGTGCAGGCGAGGCAACCAACAGCTTCATCGATCTTCTTGAGGCGCCCTATCTGGTTGAGCTTGCAAGCAGAGCCGAGTGGGTTGTGGCCGAAATAGATAAGGATGAGCCGACTGGGTTGAGGGCGCGTATGAACGGGGTATTTGGTCGGTGGTCCGAGGAATTCGATCGCTCTCTTTCGGATTCGGAGGGCGACTAGAATGGCGCCATTGAGGCTAGATCAGCTTATCTTCGCCGGGACTGAAAAGGCCCCCGTTCAGGTGCAGTTCGGCCCACGCCTAAACGTAATACATGGCCCTTCTGACACGGGCAAGACTTTTGCTGTCGATGCCGTTAACTACATGCTCGGGGCGGCTACGCTTCGCGATATTCGTGAGGCCGGTGGGTACACTCACGTCCTGCTGCAGATCACTTTTCCGGACGAGAGTTCGATAACCCTGGTCCGCCCGAGGAATGGAGGAGGATTCAAGCTTTACGAAGGTGCGATGCAGTCCCCACCTGAAGAGAAACCAGACCTCACCCTCGCTGAAAAGCACAACACGCAAAAGCCGTCGCGTAGCCTTTCAGGCCACCTGATGGAGGCGTTGGGGCTGGGGGACCGCAGGATTCGAAAGAATGCGAAGGGCGTCACCGTCTCGTTGACATTCAGGCAACTGGTCCATCTATGCCTCGTTGATGAGAAAAGCATGATATCCCTTACCTCGCCTGTGCTGTCAGGTCAGTACATTAGCAGGACCTCTGAGCTTTCTGTATTCAAGTTTCTCCTGACCGGAGAAGATGACTCTGACCTTCGTGTGACCGATCAGTCAGAAGACCAAAAGAAGATCGGTAAGGGTAGGTCTGAGGTAATTGAACAGTTGGCGAACTCGCTTCGCCGAGATCTAGCTGACGCTGAACCACTGCAGGACCTCGAGGCGAGGAGAGACCGGCTGGTAGCCGCCATAACTTCGCAGTCGGCCACGGTCCAGTCAACAGCTGTCGAGTATGACCAGGTCGTGCTTGAGAGATCGAACCTACGAGATCAACTGCATAAGCAAAGTGCTCGTAGCGAAGAGGTGCGACAATTGCTGGCACGATTTGAGCTACTCGGAAGACAATATGAGTCGGATCTCGCTCGACTGGCGATGATGCAGGAAGCGGGTAGTATACTCGGCATCTACGGGGCTGAGGTCTGTGTATTCTGTGGTGCCACACCCGACCACCAACAGATTTCCAAACATGTTGCAGACGAGTCGGCAAGATTTGGCGATTCGATAGCCTCTGAAGTCCGAAAGACTCAGGCCCTCAGGGATGATCTGGATCTGGCGATGGGGGACCTCGGAAGCCAGATTGAGGCAATTGAAAGAGATATTGATCTTATACGGGACTCCATCGGGCTGCGTGAAAATCGCCTGCTAAGCCTTGAGGGCCAACTTCGTCCAAGCCGTCAGGAGCTCTCGGGATTGGTGCAGGAGCGCGCCGATGTAGAGCGAGCCATAGATCTGTACGGGCAGCTTTCACGTGTCGAAGGTCTACGGGATATATCCCCTGTGGCGAAAAAGAAAGAGGCTGCGGAGGTCGTTATTCCCGATGCAGTGCTGGACGATTTCCTGCAAATCGTCTCCCAGCGTCTGCGGTCCTGGGGGTTTGGCGCAGTCGATGTGAAGTACGACCGGGGCGCTGCGGATATAGTGATCGACGGACGTCCTCGTGGCTCGCGAGGGAAGGGGATGCGGTCGATACTCCATTCGGCGTTTAATCTTTCTCTCGCGGAGTATTGTACGGAATTTGATGTCGAGCACCCCGGGATTGTTATACTCGACTCGCCTCTTGTCACATACAGTGCGCCCGAGGCTCCTAGTGTAAGTGAAATAGAGGATGAGGCGGTAGATCCGAGTGTTGCGGAGGCTTTTTTCCGGAGCCTCGCCGATCTTCCTTTCCAGGTACTGGTTGTCGAGAACATCTCGCCACCGAGAGAACTCGGATCCCGTGCCAGGTTGATACCCTTCAGCGGGCGAGCTGGCGTGGGCCGCTACGGTCTTTTCCCCGCACCCTAATATAGTTGTGACGCGGGCTGATTTCCGAGGGTTTCGATGGCAAGCCGACCCGCACCGCAGGCGCGCCAGCGCCGAGGAGCGGAAGCGGCGCGGCAGTTCCGTTCTTGTTTGTCTACTGATTCGAGCGGCGCCCCGACTTGTCCGTGGTCGCTGCTGCTTCGTCTCGGCGCGGATCGGCGGCCGGACTCCCCTGGTAGGTGGCGGTGCGGGGTGGCGACGCGCCGGCGAGCATGGCGCGCCCGCGCCACGCGCAGCCGTCGCGCGGCGCGGGCGCGCACCGCGTCTTGACAATCTCGCGGAGGATGCGGCGTGAGCGGCACGACAAGCTTCGACGTCAAGTTCTGGGACATCAAGAAGCGCAACGACGGCCGTAGCAGGCCCTGGCGGGTCCGCTGGGAGGTCGGGGGCCGCGAAAGCAGCGAGTATTTCCGGACGAAGGCACTCGCCGACGGCTTCCGGAACAAGCTCCTCAAAGCCGCGCGTGCCGGTGAGGCGTTCGACGTCACCACGGGTCTCCCCGTTTCGGAGATCCGGGCGAAGAACTCGCCGCCGTGGTTCGACTTCGCCCGTGGCTATGTCGAACACATGTGGGAACATGCGGCGACGAAGACCCGGCGCTCGATGGCGGATGCGCTGGCGACCGTGACGGCCGTGCTCGTCACATCCGACCGCGGGGCGCCGGATGCGAAGGTGCTGCGGCGGGCGCTGTACGGGTGGGCGTTCAACTGCTCGAAGCGGGGCACCATCCCACCCGACGACATCGCCTCGGCTCTCTCCTGGATCTCCTCGGCATCGGTCACGGTCGCGGCGATGAGCGACCCGACCGTGATCCGGCAGGCCCTGGGCGCCTGTGGACGCAAGCAGGACGGCAAGCCGGCTGCGGCTACGACGTTCCGTCGGAAGCGTGCGGTGCTGCATCACGCGCTGGGCCACGCGGTCGAACAACAACTCCTCGACACGAACCCGGTGGAACAGGTCCAGTGGAAGGCGCCGGAGGTCGCGAAGACCATCGACCGGCGGGTGGCCGCGAACCCGGATCAGGTGCGCGCCCTGCTCGACGCGGTCTCGAAGCAGGGGAAGACCGGCGACCGGCTGACGGCCTTCTTCGGCTGCATCTACTACGCGGGCACCCGGCCATCCGAAGCGCTCGCGATCACGGTGGACAACCTGACCCTTCCCGAACAGGGCTGGGGTCGGCTCGACCTGGTGAACTCCGAACCCCGGGCGGGCGTCGACTGGACTGACGACGGCAAACCGCGGGACAAGCGCGGTCTCAAGCGGCGCGGCCAGTACGAAACCCGGCCGGTGCCCATCCCGCCCGAACTCGTCGCACTGCTGCGGCGGCACATCGACACCTACGGCACGGGGGAGGGTGGCCGGCTGTTCTGCACCCTGCGGGGTGGTCCTCCGCAGGACAGCCACTACACGGCGCTGTGGCGCAAAGCGCGGGCGGCGGCGCTGACTCCGGCGCAGGCGGCCTCTCCGCTCGCGCGGCGGCCGTACGATCTGCGGCATGCGGCCGTGTCGCTGTGGCTGAACGCGGGTGTGCCGGCAACGGAAGTCGCCCGACGTGCCGGGCACAGCGTCGACGTCCTGTTGCGGGTGTACGCGAACTGCGTGGACGGCCAGGATCAGTTCGTGAACGATCGCATCGCGGACGCGCTGACCGGACAGCAGCCGGCCGGTGAGCCGGGGAAGCCGGGGCAGGCGGGCGAGGCCACGGACACCCCCGGCGCGGGCTGTGAGATCCTGGATCCGCACCCAGCGGGCACATGGCGGGCAGACTCCGGTGATCCGGACGTAGCCTGACAGCGTTTCCGCAGGTCAGGAGGGCTCGCCTAGTGGCCGATGGCGGCGGTCTTGAAAACCGCTAGGGGTGGTAACGCTCCTCGTGGGTTCGAATCCCACGCCCTCCGCTCGCACCAGGGGAAACCGCTGTTGCACAGCATGATCCGGTTTTCATTCGTGATCCATGACGACCCGTCGGGTTCCCGGCTGTTCCCGACGCTTCCCGTCTCGTGACGGCTGTCCGTGGACATGGCGTGGACGCGGTCATGATGGGTCCGCCGAGTCGTCCAGGCGCAGCGCGGCCTGAATCCGCAGCCGTGCCGCTTCGTCCTGACCGACGATGCACTTGGCGTACACGTGCAGCAGGACGGCAACGGAGTGCCCCGCCCACTCAGCTATCTGCGTTGGCGGCACCCCGGCGTTCAGCCACGTCGATACCGCGGCGTGCCGCAGGTCGTATACGGCGTCCCGG
>NZ_CAAAFT010000060.1:28465-31173 GCF_900634765.1 Candidatus Protofrankia californiensis
CTCAGCTATCTGCGTTGGCGGCACCCCGGCGTTCAGCCACGTCGATACCGCGGCGTGCCGCAGGTCGTATACGGCGTCCCGGCGAGCCCACCAACGGCCAGCGCGGCCACAGCCGTGCCCACCTGCCGTCCTCACTCTCCGTCCAACAGCACGGTGACCCCGCAGGCCGGCACGGCCGCGGCCCCCAAATCCCGATCATGTTCTTCTACATGGCATTGGCCGCTGACCCCGGTGCGCGCTGTATCAGCATGATGATCTCATTAGGTTGGAAGATAATCAGGAACGTATTCCAGTCGCCGGAGCCGGACAATCCGGCTTCGTTATGGTAGGGGAACCGCCCGGTCTCGTCACGCAGAGCGCCGTCACCCCTGCCCGCTGTCCGGCCGGGGCCGGCTCCTGTGATGTACACGTATTTGCGCCAGGGATAGCTCCGCCCGGCGCGGCGCATGGCCTAACGTGAACGAGACGCGGCTACCATTTCGTTTTTCGGGAGTTCGCGTTGCTGCAGGTTCTATCGGATGAAAGCGTTGGGAGGTACGTGCTACCCGTGCGGAACAACAAGAATTCGATGGTCAGGAGAGTCCTCGCCGGTGCAACTGCGGCGATCGGTGCCGCAGCCTTCATTGGATTGGGCGCCTCTGTTGCAACCGCAAGCAGCGTAATCGCCATCGGTCACTCCACCTTCGCGGACACCGACGCGGGCGTCGATGCGGGGGTTGACACAGGTGTCGGCCCGATCGTCGGCCCGGTTGGCCCGGTTGGCCCGGTTGGCCCGGTTGGCCCGATCGTCGGTCCGGTTGGTCCGATCGTCGGCCCAATCATCTGATCGACGCCGGCACGGTGTGACGGCATAACTCCGATGGCAACTCGCCGGTAACAAGTGGCGAGCGGAAGTTCAGCCGGTGCCATCGGGATATAGATCAATCGCGCCGGCAGGATCAGTCATCGGTATTGATCCTGCCGGCGCGCCTTCCCCCAAATAGCGGCGTCGCCACAATTTTGGAACCCCTGGCTCTACGGTTGACCGCTGTCCGGCCTCGGTGTTTCGTGAACGGTTCAGGTAGCGGTTTGCTACGCAAGCTGGTCGGAGCGGGGCCGAAAGCGCGCAGAAGCCGGGGAATCCGCCCGCCCCGGGCCTTTCTCGTGTCCGCCTTTCGGTGGAATCAGGACCCGTGGTAGATCTCTCTGTGGTGCGCTACCCGGACCACCGTGACGACGGCCCGGTCATCCTCGACGTGGTAGATCATCCGGTAGTCGCCAACCCTGAGCCGGAGCACACCCGAGGACTCACCGACGAGTGCCCGTACACCGTGGGGACGAGGATCGTTCGCCAGCCCCGTCACCGCAATCAACATTCGGCGAGCCGTAACACTGTCCAGCTTGCGCAGTTCACGGAGCGCCGGCGTCGTCCACTCGATCTCGTACGTCACCGTCAGGTCAGGCCGAACTCGGCCATCACATCCCGGTGCGGCACGCGCGGCTCACTGGACGCAAGCGCAGCCCGCGCGGCGGTCAAGGCGGCCTCATCCTCGGCCGCTTCCAGCTCCCGCAGGTCCTCGATCGAAATGACCGCAGCGACCGCACGGCCATGACGGGTGAGCACGATCCGCGCGTGCGCGTGCTCCGCCTTGGACACGATCTCACCGAGATGGTCCCGCGCCTCACTGATCGGCATCTCGCTCACACCCTATCCGACCAGCATCTTCGGCCTGAATCCGCAGGTCACGATGCTTTCGATCTTTCTTCTGCTGATCTTTCTGCGGCTTGCGGACGTCCGGTTGTGGCCGGTCGCGGGTGGTCCTCCACGGCCATCTGCGGGGAATCCATAGAAACGATCATGATACTTCGTTGAAAGCTTGAGCACCGGGCTCTGCATCGTGCTTGTCCGGGTTGTCGAGCGCATAGCGCCTGCGTTCGGCCGCGGTGAGAAGACGGCCGGCCCGTGCCCGCAGCTCCTCAATCAGTATGGGCGCATCGATGGGCCGGATCCGGGCGGAGCGGTCGGTGCTGGCGGTGGCGACCCGGCGGTCGGGGGATGGAGACCACCGCCCGCACCGGGCTGCCGTGGTCGAGACGGGTGTGTTCGGCGCCGATGGCTGCAACAGATGACCCGATCCGGCGAGGTCAAGCTGACCGACTTCGGTATTGCCGCGATCAGCAACGCAACGAGGATCACCGTCGACGGGTGGGGGCCGATGACGACCGCCTACACCGCGCCCGAACGGATCCGCGGCGAGACAGGAACCGCGGCCAGCGACATCTTCTCGTTAGGAGTGACGCTCTACGAGGCGGTTGAGGGGATATCCCCCTTCCAGCGGGAGGAAACACTCGCGACCATGTACGCGGTACTCGACGAGCAGCCCCCACGCCCGCAGCATGCGCCGCCGCTGCTGGCGGAGACACTACGCCTGATGCTCAGGAAAGATCCGGCCACGCGGGCGCCGGCCCGGCAGGTACGAGCTGGACTGGCAGAAATCTGTTGTACGGCTCACCAGCGAGGGGACACCACAGAGCGCTGAGTAATAATTACGCGACCATCAACCCTTCGCGGCACCTCGGTGCGTCCCGGATGCGTTTCGCTGAAATGACCGCGACGACTCCGTGACGGTCGGCCCGGTACCTCAGCCTGGACGCCGGTGATGCGGGCGTCGCCGAACACGGTGGTGGATCTGTAGTAGATGACGTCGTCGATGCCCCTTCGACCCACG
>NZ_CAAAFT010000061.1:0-17444 GCF_900634765.1 Candidatus Protofrankia californiensis
GGGTGGGGCTGGTGGGGTGATGCTGTACCGGGTGATCTCCGCTTCTACGGTGGGTGGTAGCCAGCCCTCGCCGATGCGTAGCCGCTCGTCGGTGGACGCCGCCCGGCACAGCTCGATCAACCCCGCGGGGGTAGGGCGGTCCGCCGGATCCTTTTCCACGCATCGTTTCAGCACGCCGCGGACCTGGTCCGGGCAGCGGTCCCAGTCGGGCTGTTCGTGCACGATGCGGTGGAAGACGGCGGCGTCCGCGCCGAACGGTAGCTCGCCGGTGATCGCATAATAGGCGGTGGAACCGAGGGAGAAGACATCCCCGGATGTCTCCAGGGACCTTCCCCGGACCTGCTCCGGAGCCATGAACGCGGGCGTGCCGACCCGCACACCGGTCTGCGTGATCCCCGCCAGGGAGGCCTCGACCGCCCGCGAGATACCGAAATCGATCACCCGGGGGCCGTCCGCGGCGAGGATGACGTTACCCGGCTTGAGATCGCGGTGGATCACGCCGGCGGCGTGGATGGACTGTAACGCCTCCGCGACCCCGGCGATCAGCAGCAGGACGGTCTCCACCGGGAGTGCGCCCTGCCGGGCGACGGTCGCGGCGAGGGAGGGGGCTGCGACGTAGGCGGTGGCCAGCCAAGGCTGCCGGGCGTTGGCGTTGCAGTCGATGACCGGTGCGGTGTACAGGCCCTGGACCCGCTGGGCGATGGAAACTTCCGAGGCGAAGCGGCGGCGGAACTCGGGATCGGCGGCGAACTCCGGCCGGACCACTTTGAGCGCGACCGGCCGGCCGCCGGGGGTGTAGGACAGGTACACCGCTCCCATGCCGCCCTCGCCGATCCGGGCTCGGAGCAGATATCCGCTGATCTCGCGGGGGTCCTGCGGGGTCAGGGGTGTGAGCACGGCGTCCCATGACGGTTCCGACCCGCCGGGCACGCCCGGCGGTGGCACGGACCGGTCCGGGCCGGTGCGGGCTGCTCCCGGTGGCGTGCTGTTCATCGTCCCCCTTCCAGAGTCGGTGCCCGTGCCGCTGTCGACATGCCAGCGGAAAACGGGACCGAGTCTGACGGTGTGCATCATTATGGGCACACACGCGGCCAGGGGCTGAAGCGCGGACCGTGCTGACCCGCAGGGATTCACCCGTGGGATCCGGATCCGTTCGTGGGTGGAGCAGTTCCGGCCGTCAGCCGGTTTGACACCGGTGACCGTTTTGGGTGCGGGGCCAGCCAGGACGTGGGGTCCTTGAGTCAGGTCCGACATCTCTGGAAGCGCGCGGAAGGGGCGCGCCTTACCTGCCGGACAGTGACGACGGGTGACGGGCGACGTTGCCCGCCCCCTCACGAAGTATTCTCCACCCTCTATCCCGATCACGCACGAGCTGGCGGTCACTCCAGCGTCCGTGACAACACGCAGTGATTGGTCTTCGGGTGGCCGTCCCGTGTGTGACGGGCGGGTCCCGATCGCGCACGAAGCGGTAGCGGCACGTCCGTATCGTCCCAGTAGCACGTTTTCAACAGATTGTAAGATCAGGACCCCTGCGTCGGCAGGTTGCCGGGCGTACCGCATCATCTGGCCGGTGGATCGCAGCGCGGAGATGAGCGGTGGGGATGCCACCACCGTCGGTGTCGGCATCCCGCGGCGACGATCGTTCGCCGACACGGCGGCGGCACCGCAGGACGGCTACGAGCCCCCGGCTCAGGAGCCGGAGCCACAGGTGGGCCCGGCGGACATCTCCCTTGACGTGGCCGAGGCGCAGCGCGGCGACGAGGACGCCTTCAAGGTGATCTACCGGGCGGTACAGCCGGGGTTGCTGCGCTACCTGCGGGTGCTTGTCGGTGACGACGCCGAGGACGTGGCGTCCGAGGCGTGGTTGCAGATCGCCCGGGACCTGCCGTCGTTTCGCGGGGATTCCAACGGGTTCCGCGGCTGGGCGGTGACGATCGCTCGCCACCGCGCTCTGGACCACATACGCCGTCAGCGACGCCGCCCCCAGCACGACGTGCCGGTCGAGCACATGACCGACCTGGCCTCTCCCGACGACACCGCCGGACGGGCGCTGGAAACGCTGTCGACCGACGCGGCGATACGGCTGATCGCCGGTCTGCCACGCGATCAGGCCGAAGCCGTGCTCCTGCGGGTGGTCATCGGGCTGGACGCACAGACCGCAGGGCGCGTGCTGGGCAAGCGTGCGGGAGCTGTCCGTACCGCGGCGTATCGCGGGTTGCGCCGTCTGGCCGAACAGCTCGGACCGGGCGGAAGCACGACGGTGGGTGAAGATGGCCGGGGTGACACCATGCGCCCAAGGCCGTGACTGCTAGTCGGGTGTGACACCAGTGAGAGCTTGGACGCTGAAGGACGTGAGATGAGCACCTACCGACCCCGTCGGATCGATCGGGACGACGCAGAGCGGATGCTTCGCGGCGGCCCGGTCGCCCCGCAGGCCGGTTCGGACCCCCTCGCCGACCTGCTCGCCGCCGTGGCCGCTCCGGCCCGTGCCGACGAGCTCGCCGGTGAGGAAGCGGCTGTGACCGCTTTCCGGGAGGCGCGTCTTGTCCCCGTCACCCAGCTCCGGAGAGAACCGATGATCAAAACTGCCCTTGCGAAGCTCCTCACGGTGAAGATCGCAGTTGCGGCGGTCGCTGCTACAACTGTTGGTGGCGTCGCCGTCGCCGCCACCACCACTGGTGTCCTGCCCTCGCCCGGTGAGCACGAAGCCTCCACCGGCATCACAACCTCCGCCTCGGCTCAGGCGACCGATCCGTCGGCTCACGTTCCAGCCGCGGGCGCCGTTGCCCCGGCGTCGCTGCCCGCGCTGTGCCACACCTACACGGCTGCTGCGGCGGAGCACCCGGACAAGCTGGGCAAGGCCCTCGACGACCCGGCCTTCCCCTGGTTGATCACCGCGGCGGGTGGCAGGGACAAGGTCGCAACCTATTGCGGCGAGATACTCAAGGCCCCCGCACCAGCCGCATCAGCCGCAGAAGTCGCGGGCCAGACGGTCGGTGGAGCCTCAGCCACCGCAACCGTGGGCGGGGGTATCAACGGCGTTGAC
The DNA here is from genome assembly GCF_900634765.1 of Candidatus Protofrankia californiensis. Classification (NCBI taxonomy): domain Bacteria; kingdom Bacillati; phylum Actinomycetota; class Actinomycetes; order Frankiales; family Frankiaceae; genus Protofrankia; species Candidatus Protofrankia californiensis. The sequence continues at coordinate 3,047 of NZ_CAAAFT010000061.1, forward strand.
AGTCAGGTCGGGGTCGCTGGCGGCTCCGTGGGCGCTTCCGTGGCGAAGGAAGGAACGAACCTGGGCGCTTCCGTACCGCAGGGAGGAGCTGAGTCGGGAGCCAGCGTGTCCCCGGGAGGAGCGGACTCGGGAGCCAGCGTGTCCCCAGGAGGAGCGGGCTCGGGAGCCGGTGTGCCCCGAGGAGGAACGGACCTCGGGGCTTCCGTGACACCTTGAGCGGCACCTGAGAGCGGTGACGGTTATATAGAAGGGCCAAAGACGGCGCGATCATGCTTCTTGCGCGTCCGGGGTTCCTGCCGGATCGGCGAAGCCGATCCGGCAGGTCCGGCAGGTCCGAGCCCCAAATCTCCGATCGCTGATAGCAGTCAAGTTATTACGGCGTGTTTCGAAAGTCGTCGTTCGATCAGGGAGCTGCGTCCGGGTGGGTTCTGGCCAGGCCCGTCCCTTGCCAGTCGAAGATCGACAAGGGACCCCGGGTCAAGCCGATACCGGATGAGTTGTACCGGTTTGCCAAAGAAGGCAGCCAGGGCCGCTTGGACGCGGCGAGCCGGGCGGATGGCTTCGCGGAACACGCCCCTGGTTCGTGCAGGTGGCGCCGGAGCACGGGCCCGTCACTCACCTAAATTCCTATAATTATCAATCTTATTATCGGAATCAGGGAAAGCGCGGAACGCGGGGGAGCGCGGCGGAAGATAAAGACCGGCGTGAGGCGGCTGTAGCTGGATGCCGCGTAGTCCCGTGCCGGCTTCGCTGTGCGCTGCAGCCGTCGACGGTGTGGCAGATCTCACTGGGAACGTTATGGGCGATCTTCGTAAGGCGCTCGACGAAGGTCACGAAGTTCGCGTGCCACTGGAGGTTCGCGTGCCGCTCAAGTGAGGAAAAACATATTCCCTGCACGGATGCCGCGGATACCGCTGTGGTCATGGATGCGGGCGAGCATCCGCCGACGCCGCCGATCATCGGATGTGCACCTGTTGGTACCCGCCTGCCGCAGAAGTGGAGTTTTATCGGTATATCGTCCGCGTCCACGGAGGTGATGCCGGCGCTCTCGGCTCGCTATCGGCGTGGACGCCCGGGTGCTCCTCCTGCTGGCCTGGGCGCTCCTGCTGCTGGCTGCGCACCCTCCCCGGCGGTGTGGAACCTATCCGAAATTCCGTCTGCCGGATCGGCTGACAACGCCTGGAGTTTCACACTCGTCCACCGGATGAATGTGAACTGAAAACCGCCGGCTCCTTCCCGGCCGGTGGTTGTTCTCCACGGTTTTTCCCCACAGTTGTGCGGTCCGCTGCCCGGCCGATTTTGGTACCGCTCCCGGGAGTTCCCCGTCGAGATATCGTCACGGGATCCGCCGCTGGATTCTTTCACCAGAGCCGGCCATGTCGGAGGTGGTCCCGGTTCGAATCCTGAAATTCGTCGTTGCCGGCGACGTCGTACGTCGTACGTCGTACGTCGTGAGCAGCTGTCAGCTATTCGCGACTGCCTCGATCGCACCGTTTCCAGCGTCCAGATCGAAGCGGTTGAGTACCTGCCTCCGCGACTGTACGGCGCTCGAGGATCAGGGCGTCCGATCAGCCGGTGGCAGCTGGTGAGCGGATGGATCACAAGGCGACAGGGCAGGGATGCGCCGGAGGCGTTGGGTGTCGACCGACAAGCTGAAGCCCCTGCGCAGCGCGACTGGGAGCTTGTGACGCCGCGAAGCTCTATGGTGCAAGTGAGTGAAGTCCTATGGCGTAAGTGAGTGATGCACGCGAGGTGATGCCACGAAGCGCATGTCCTGACTCCGCGACTCCGCGTACCTATGCCGGACGCTCTCACCTGCTGCCGCTACGGGTTCCGTGCACCCGAAGAAACGATCGTTATGGACGCCCCCGCCGGCAACGGGTCTGGAGATCGACATTGTTGGCCGACCGTCTTGATCATCAATTATCGATCCACTAACCCAGTGGGAGAGCTCTATCAGTTTGTCGGGCTGAGTGGTACGGTCAGCACTCTCGACACCCTCCCACACTATCGAGTAAGGATGCGCTCGCCGCTACCCCAAGATGTTACGATCCAGGTCACACCATCGCCGACGCGATTCCCCGGTCGCGCCGATAATGCGACTCGCGGTTATTTCAGGGGCCGCGGCCTTCGTGGTCGGCGGGATGGGTTTCATTTCCTTATCGGACACAACTGACACGTCACCAGTCGTAGCGGGGCCGGTCGTAGCGGGGTCCGCGCCGTCCAGTGCCGCCGTTCGCCCGGACGCCGGCAGAGATCCCGCCTACGCCACCGGGCAACTTTGGACGTCCTATCCGGGCCAGGCCTCCCCGTATCCGACAGACAGCCCGATGAACACCACTCTCGCGGTCAGCGCGCTGACACCGGGACAGCCACCGGCCGACAACGCTGACAGCGACATCTCCGGGCCAAGATTTGTAGCTCCCTCCCCTGCGCCTGCCACGGGTAGGTCCGCATCCGTCTCTCCCCCGCCCGCCGCGGGTAGATCCGCAGCACCTGCCTCCTCTGCACCTGCCGCGGCCGGGCCCGCGAATGGTGCCTCCACGGGACCCGGCCCGAAGCCCACTCCCACGCAGACCAGCTCACGGCAGAATTCCTGCCCCAGCCTGCTTGGACTGCTCCGACTCTGTGTCAACCTGTCCCTCGGCTGATCACCCTATATCCTGCTGCCCCTGATCCATGGGCGGCTGCCATGGATGTGACCATTGTCGCTTCCCTACGTGCTCGAATGCGGACGTTGTGCGGTGACAGCACCGCTTCGTTCGGCATCGGAACATAACTGCGGGTGTTCTGCTGGTGCGGGTGTTCTGCTGGACGGCGCCCCGCTCTGAGCATGCAGCACCGCTGCATGCTCAGGCAGAATGATCCTCTGTCGGCGGATCCACCGTCCACGGGCGAAGAAGCGCGGTTCGTCCGTTACTGCTCGTGTGGCTCGTACCTCCGGTGCACGCCGCCCGCCCACAAGCAGGTTGCCGTCACGGCCGAGGTGACGTGGACGTGGACGTGCGGACCGGATCACAGCTGCCCGCCAAAAAGATCATTTCTGCTTCGGAGCGCATACGGTGGAACGCGTGCTCCAGTGCGTCCATAAACGTTGGCTTTGTGCTGACGGATCGGGTGGACTGACCGTCCATCTACGGGTCGACCGCTGACAGCCTCCGGCTTCCTTGCGCTGACCGGGTGCGGTGTTCTGGCCGGGATCACCTCGACCGTGGGCGGGCTGGCCTCTGTCGTGTCCTACCCGGCACTGCTGTGGATCGGGTTGCCGGCGGTGCAGGCCAACGTCACCAACACGGTTGCTCTGGTCTTCGTGGCGGTGGGCGCGGCCATCGGGTCGCGGTCGGAACTGGCGGGGCAGTCCCGGCGTCTGGTGCGCCTGGGCGCCATGAACCTCGCAGGTGGCGGGGTGGGGGCGCTGCTCCTGCTGACAACCCCGGCCGGCGCCTTCGAGGCAGTGGTGCCCTGGCTGGTGGCCGGTGCCGGTGTGCTGTTGTTGTGCCGGCAAAAGGTGATGCGTCGGGCTGCAGGCCCGGTGGGCGAGCGGGGACCGGTGCTGCTCGTCGCGTTGTTCGCCTCCGCGGTCTACACCGGCTATTTCGGCGCCGGTGGTGGGATCGTCCTCCTTGCACTGCTCACCACGGCCATATCCGAACCGCTCCCACGGGTCAACGCGGTGAAAAACGTACTATCGGGGATGTCGAACGCGGTCGCCGCGGTCGGCTTCGCCGTCTTCGGCCCGGTGTGCTGGACCGCTGTACCGCCCATGGCCTGCGGCCTGCTCGTGGGTGGCGTACTCGGTCCGGCAATCGTACGGCGGCTGCGGGCGGACGTGCTGCGACTCCTGATCGGGGTCGCGGCTGTCGGACTTGCGGTGAAGTTCGCCGTGGACGCGTACGTGTGACGTTCCCGCCGACGCCGGACGGAACGTTCCGGATCGCTCCCCGGGTGCTCCTTCCATACTTCGCTCTACGTGAGCTTCCTGGCCTTTATGGGGCTGCCTGCCCTTGCGGAGGTGTTCGGCGGGACGCGTTGAGTCTCGTTGCCGCGCTTGTAGGAAAAGGTTGCGCGACGGTTGTCGTGTTATGGGACAGGATGACCGAGTGCCGATCCGACGCCAGACTCCGTCAAGCCGCACGCCACGACGTGCTCAGCCGATGTTGCCATTGCCGATCCGCAATGCCGGCCAGCCGATCAGGGGGCGTGATGTACCTGTGACGGCGACATGCGGTGGCTGCAGCGCCCAATGGAGTGATCCGGAGACCACGCACTGCCGGATCTGCCATGCCACCTGGCAGAACGTGAAAGGTTTCGACGCGCATCTGGCTGATTGTCAGCCGGGCCTGGCCGGTCGTTCCGGCCGGAGGTTGAAGCGTTGACCGTCGATCGGCCTCCGGCGCGGCTCGCCGGACAACCGTTCGGCGTTTCCCGGCGTCCGGTCGGTGCGTTTATCTGTAATTTCATCCAAAAATGACCGATTAGCCAAGATTTGGACAGGATTTGCCGGCAGTCATGTGTCGGGGGCGGGTAACGCCGGGTTGGTGGAACCAGGCGTTCGCCGGTGTACGGCCGTGCCCATCCGGTCACACCCGTCGGGTTACACCTGTCCGGTCATGCCCGTTGAGTCATACCTGGATGGCCGAGCCGCATCGGGACGCCACATAGGCCCACCGACTGCTGGTCAGCGCCACCACGGTCCAGCGGTCCGACCAGACCGTGCGCTGCCGGGTGTCCAGGCAGCTGTAGTGCGCGCCGACGACTTCGTCCGGGCTTGTTCGGCCGCAGAGGTATGTCTGGAACCAGCACCATGGCCCGCCCGCGCAGCTGTCCAGGCGTAGCAGCACCCGGTATCGGGTCGACGGGCCGGAGCGCAGATTGAGGTGGCAGTCGTTGGCGGCCGTCGGCACGATGTACCAGTGGGTCGTGTTTGCCGGGGTTGCCGCCGGCGTCTGCGCGATCGCGGAGGCGTCCGAAGAGGCCACCGTAACGAGTGTCACCAGTGCCACCAGCAGGACAGTGTTCCGGACGATGCGTGTGTTCCGGACGATGCGTGCGACCGACACGGCGCGCAACAGGCCGGCTGGAGGGCCAAAGGCGGCGCGATCGTGGACCTCCCGCGCCGCTGGAGGCCCAAGTCGCTGGACCACTGAGAACAATGAGACCTCCTGGACCCCGGGCTCCTAACGTGCCCATGCGGGAGATTTCTACCGCGTCCGTCGCCCTGTGTAGTTGTTCGGCATACCGTGCGTTTCGGAAGACCTGGAAGCAGGGATTAGCCCGGGAGGTCGGGAAGGGGGCCGACCCGCTGGGGGCCGATGGCAAAGCCGGCGAGATCGATACTGGTGTCCGTCTCGGGAGCAAACGAGCGGTCGCCACCGCCGTACACGACCGAGAACATGATGCCGCCGATGCGAAGACGGTCGGAAATACGTGGGTTGTACCTGTGTTCTTTGTGTACTTCCTGGTTGTTGATCCAGACGGTGAGGAGCTCCTGGGAGAACTTATCGGAGCTCATGCGGACGCCATGCTCGACGCAAATCCATTTACCGAGCTCCCACGTCCACTTCTTCTTGCCGACCATGGTGATGGGGTTGTCCGGACGGGCGGTGTTCGAATAGATTAGTCCTTCACTCCCTTTACGCCAGGCGAACCGGCTGGCGTAACCATCCTGGTAGTCGTTGGTGCGTTCCTTGGACGCCGGCTTGTACAGGACCCCGAAGAACCCGGGAAGCTTTCCCCCTTTGTTGAAGTCGAACTTCTCCGGGAAGCGCAAATAATAACGCAGGTATAGTTCTTCTGTCGGCTCGTCCTCCCTGGCCAGGAAGAGTTGGGTGCCGCCGTACGTGTCGCCGTCGTGATAAACGGAATTCTCCGTGTTGATTGTGTCCGTTGATAACGAAACTCTCACCATCCTGGGAAAATGTGGATTGTCGGATGGCAGTATCTGTGCCCTGTCCAACCCGAACGCCGCACGCTGTTCCGGAACGAAACCCTTTCCGAAGAAATCTGCGGCCGCGGTGGCCAGGGTCTGCGGCGGCTCGTTCGTGGCGAGGGGCGTGGCGGCATCCGCATCCGGAGGAAGCGTCTCGCTGGCCGGATCGAAGGTGTGCGCGGGCCTGGAACAGCCTGTTGCCGCCACGCCCAGCAGGCCGAGAGCCGACCCCAGCACGGCCCGCCGGGTCCGGGCCGGCCGTGCCGGAAGAATGATCCCGCTGTCGGCGGGCCGGGAGGCTTGCGAACCAGGGACTCCGGGCAGGTACAATCCGTTTCTGTCGTTCATCTGCCGACTCCCGGTCGTCCGCCGCTGGGCTGGGGATGGTCTTAAAGAATTCTCCGGTTCACGATACACTGCCCACTCGGAGGCATATCGGCGGGTCGTGGTGCCCGTCGGTGTTGTGAGCCCTTTGGGAACCGATCCCATTGCGTGCCGAACGCCGATCTTTATCCGGACTTGATGATCATATTCGTGTCGTCGTTCGCATTTTCCGGCGGAAAACCTGTCGCCGTCCCCGCCGGTAATTGTCCGTATCGTTTCGCTTGCCAGGTGAAGGTTCCGGCGCGAACGGTGGCCGGCTCGAACAGTGGCGACACGGGGACGGCGTGCTGCTACTTTCCGCATTGAATGCAGCGCGGACGGGGGTCCGAGGAGTCCTGCCCGCTGCCGGTCGGTCGATGACAGTCGATGTCGGCCATGGACGGGAACAGGCGGGAACGGGCGGACGCCCGGAAATCGTTGATCGCGGGGGAGCGGGCATGACGGTTTGCGGGCTGGTACGCCTGGATGGTGCTCCGGTGCGGCGTTCGATCCTCACGGCGATGCTTGCCTCGTCGTCGGTGGGCCTGCCCCCGGCGCGGGGCGTGCACATCGACGGGCCCTTCGGGGTGATGACGGCCACGGCATTCTCAGGTGACCCGACACCACCGATCGCGGTGGACGCCGAGAAACTGGTCGTCGTCCTCGACGGTTGTCTCGGGCTCCCGCGGTGGAGTAGCGACAGCCCTGTGCCGTTTCGTGGCGCTGCTCCGGCCGGAGGGTCCGCGGAAACAGCAGCCAGCGCGCGGGGCGACCAGCCCGCTGCTCTTGCCGGCGCGGGGTCCACCCATGCCTGCATGCTCGCGGTCGCCTACCGTATGCACAGGGAGCGTTGTCTCGGGCCGCTGGGCGGGGACTGGATCGCGTTGATCTGGGAGTCGGACCGCCGGCGGCTTGTGTGCGCCCGTACCGGTAACCCGGCGCAGGAGTTGCTGACCTGGTCGGACGGGCGCACTTTCGCGTTCGGTACGGAACCGGCGCAGCTTCGTGCCGCGGGGATGCCGGCGATGATGGGGCATCCCCGTCCTGGCCTCAGGCTGGGTCGGATCCGCTGTCTCGGCCCTGACGAGCGACTCGCGGTCTGTCTGCCCACGGCGCCGGCCGGCTACTCTGCCATGCCGGCCGGCGCACCATATCCATCCGGCTGTGGCGCTCCGGCCGATGCCGGTGATCCTTCGGTCTTTTAGGGACGGCCGAGTGCGTGGTAGTCCCATCCCGCGGCGCGCCACTGGGCGGGGTTGAGGGTGTTGCGCCCGTCGATGACGGTGCGGGCCGCGACAACCGCGGTCAGGGCGTTCGGGTCGAGTTCGCGGAATTCGGTCCATTCTGTGAGATGGAGCACAATGTGCGCCCCGGTCGCGGCGTCGACGGCGTTGTCGGCGTAGGTGAGGTCGGGGTAGGTCCGCCGGGCGTTCGGGATGGCGGCCGGGTCGTAGACGGCGACCGTGGCGCCGGCCCTGCGCAGCGCGTCGGCCACCGCGAGGGCGGGCGAGTCCCGGATGTCGTCGGAGTTGGGTTTGAACGCCGCGCCGAGCACCGCGACCTTCTTGCCGGTGACGTCGCCTCCCAGCAGCTCGGTGGCAAGGGTGACGGTACGGGTGCGGCGCCGGAGGTTGATGGCGTCCACCTCGGCCAGGAACGCCACGGCCTGACCGGCGCCGAGCTCGGTTGCGCGTGCCTGGAAGGCGCGGATGTCCTTGGGCAGGCAGCCGCCACCGAAGCCGAGGCCGGCATGCAGGAAGCGGCCCCCGATCCGGGTGTCGTACGAGATGGCCTTGGACAGGTGGGTGACGTCGGCTCCGGTGGCCTCGCAGACCTCGGCCATGGCGTTGATAAAAGAGATCTTGGTGGCGAGGAAGGCGTTCGCGGCCACCTTGACCAGTTCCGCGGTGGGATAGTCGACGACGACGACGGGAGTTCCGGCGTCGATCACCGACGCGTAGACGCGGTGCAGCGTCGCCTCGGCCGTGCCGTCGGGCGCGACGCCGAACACGAGCCGGTCGGGGCGCAGGGTGTCGTCGACGGCGAAGCCTTCCCGCAGGAACTCCGGGTTCCAGGCGAGCTCGACCCCGGGAGCCTGCTCGGACAGCCATGCGGCGAGGCGGGCGGCGGTTCCGGCGGGAACCGTGGACTTGCCCACGACCAGTGAGCCCGGCCGGAGGCCACCGGCGATCAGCCCGCTGACCGCGGCGTCGACGTACCGCATGTCCGCGGAGTTCGAGCCGGGGTGCTGGGGTGTCCCGACACAGATGAAGTGCACGTCCGCTCCGGCGGCGTCTGCCAGCGATGTTGTGAAGGACAGGCGGCCGGACTCCAGGTTCTTGCGGAGAAGTTCCTCCAGTCCCGGCTCGAAGAAGGGCACCTCGCCGGCGGTCAGGTGCTCGATCTTGCTTGGGTCGACGTCGACACCGATGACCTCGAAGCCCAACTCGGCCATGCAGACCGCGTGGGTCGCGCCCAGGTAGCCGGTTCCGATTACTGAAATTCTCAACGGATCAACAATGGTTGTTGGTCCCATGGTTTTGTAAACCCCCAGCTGACGATAATCTGACTATGGGCGTTGCGCATTCGACATGATCCGTTAACGTTTGCTGGCTCGGGGTCATGCGATGCGAAGAAGAGGCATTATGCACGCACCTCGTGATCGCAAAGTAAATCCATCGGAGTCGCCGTATTTCCTGTGACAGGGCAAGTGCGTTGCGTAGCGACGGATACCCCGGGGTACGTGCGATTCGCGTCACACTGCTAGCCTCCGGGTGCACCGCCATCGGGGGTGGGGTTCTTGTGCCTTCGCGTCCGACGACCAAGTTTTTTGGCCGATATGAGAGGGTGGGCCGGCAGGGCTCTACTTTTCAGGTGGGTCTTTACGGTAACCCCCGGAGGGAAAACGCTAGGCAATGGACGCGCTCAGTACCGTGATCGACCGCGTCGGATCGTACTGGGGACTTGTTCCCCTGGGGATCGCGGGAGTGATCTCATGGTCGGTGTGGTTGTTCCGACGGGTATTGTCATCTCGTTACAAGCCGATCAACAACAAGTTCCGGACGTCCACGTCCGTCGTCGTCCCCTCCTTCCGCGAGGACCCGGACGTCATTGAGCGCTGCCTGCAGACATGGCTCGCTCAGGACCCTGACGAAATCATCATCGTTCCGGATGTCGAGGACACCGAACTCATCTCACGGTTGAGAAGACACGCGCGGGAGCATCCGAACATCCGTGTGTTCCCTTTCGTGCACGAAGGTAAGCGGTCGGCACTCGGTGTCGGCATCTCGGCCGCCACCAAGGAGATCGTGGTCCTTTGTGACTCCGACACGGCCTGGGAGCCGGGCCTGCTCGCTGCCGTCCAGATGCCGTTCGTCGATCCCAAGGTCGGTGGGGTCGGTACCCGCCAGAGCGTCTACAACGCGCGGACCAGCGTCTGGCGCCGCGTAGCCAACTGGCTGGTCGACATCCGTTATCTTGACTATGTGCCGGCGCAGGGCCGGGCGGGGGCCGTCGCCTGCCTGTCGGGCCGGACCGCGGCCTATCGCCGCTCCGTGATTCTGCCAGTGCTCCACAACCTGGAGAACGAGTTCTTCCTCGGCAGGCGGTGTATCGCCGGGGACGACGGGCGGCTGACCTGGCTCACCCTCGCATCCGGTTACAAGACCGTGCACCAGGACACGGCACGGGCCATGTCGATGTTCCCCGACTCGTTGCGGGCATTCATCAAGCAGCGGGTCCGGTGGAGTCGCAACTCCTATCGCTGTTACCTGACCGCGATCTACAAGGGCTGGCTGTGGCGCCAGCCGCTGATCTGCCAGATCAGTGTTCTCCAGATCCTGCTCACCCCGGTCACCATGGGGGTGGCCATGACCTACCTCGGGTTCTGGATGGTCCGGCCGCAGGCGAACGCCCCCCTCATAGCGATTGCCTGGCTGCTGGGGGGACGCGCTGTGCGCGGACTGTCGCATCTGCGGGAACACCCCCGCGACATCTTCATCCTCCCACTGGTGGTCGTGACGATCATCGTCGTTGCTCTGCCCATCAAGACCTGGGCATTCATATCGATGAACAAGCAGGGCTGGCTGACCCGGCGTGCCGACCTGATCGGCGGCGAGGGGCAGTCGGACGCGTCCGTTCGGGTGAGCCAATAATGATCGGAGTTTCATGATCATCCCGACGCTCGGGTTCTCCGTTCGCCGTCGGCCGTCGTCCGGTAGCGGCACCGGCCGCCGGCCGCGATTGCGGGCTCGTGTCCTGGCCGGCGGTGTGTTCGCGGGCATGCTTGTCGGGGTTGTCCCCGGCCTGGTGGGCGTTGTGGGCGCCGCGCTGGCCGCGCCGCCACAACCACTGTCTCCGGTCACCTCGGCGGACGCCAAGAAGCAGGCCCTCCTTGTCGACGCCGAGGACATCCGCCTCCGTTCGACGTTCGAGAAGTTCGGCGTGCTGCGGGCGCCCGCCATGGTGCAGACCCAGGGCAGCCTTCCCACCCTGCTGCTGCCCGCCCGACCGGCTCCCTACACGGCCGAGGAGGTCGCCGCCGCCGGCGGCATGCGCCGTGAGGTCGACGGCGCCACCCTGGTACTGGCCAACATCGTGGTGGGCCCGGACGCCCGCCTCGTCCTCGACCAGCGGGTCGGGACGCTGCGGCTTGCCAGCAGCCCCGCGGGATTCGTCGGGCTCACCAGCTGGCGTGGCGCCATCGAGATCAACGGTAACGCGCAGCAGCCGTTGAACATCCTCGGCTGGGACATCAAGGAGCTCAAGCCCGACGTCAACCCGGTCGACGGGCGTGCCTACATCCGCACGATGGGTGGCGAGCTGGTCGTGCGCAATGCCCGGGCATCCAATCTGGGCTTCTGGAGCGGGCGTACCAGTGGCGTTGCCTGGACGGGTAGCAAGGGCGAACCCAGCACCGGCGGCGCGGCGAACTCCACGTTCATCAACAACGTCTGGGGCGCCTACATCTCCGGTAGCGAGGGTATCCAGATAATCAATGTGAAGCTGGAGAACAACGATCGTGCCGGCCTTGCGATCCAGCGTGACGCGGTCAGCACCCTCATCTCCGGCAGCACCTCCACCGGCAACCACGGCGACGGCATCACCATCGACCGTGCCTCCGGCTCCCGGGTCATGCGTAGCACGATCAGTGACAACAGCGGTGACGGGATCACCCTGGACGGCCGCGGTATCGGCATCGTCGCCACCGCCACCGGCGTCCAGATCAACCAGATCAAGGGAACCGTCATCGAGGCGAACACGCTGACCGGCAACGGGCGGTACGGGATCCGGGTCCTCGGCGGCGAGGACACGGTCGTGCGCGGCAACAAGGTGTCCAAAAGCCAGGTCGGCGTCGTGGTCAAAAGCGGCGCGAACGGCACCCAGATCCTCGACAACACCGTCGGGGGCGTGGTCGACTCCGCCGTACAGATCGGCCCTGACGCCAAGCGAACGGCCATCACCACCAACACGCTCGCCGACGGGCGGATGGGGATAATCGCCCAGGACGCCGCGACGAACATCATCAGTCGTAACAAGATATCCGGTTCGACCGAGTTCGCGGTTACCGTGCGGGGTCAGGCTGACGGCACGACCGTGGGCAGCAACATGCTGGCCGGCCGCGGCTGGCGCGCTGTCGACATCCGCAAGGCCACCGGGATCACCACCGCGGCCGTCGGCAACAATGACACCTCGAAGTGGATTCCTCGTCTCGAACGGCCGTGGTACTCAATCTTCGAACGGCATCCGGCCCTGTTCGTCTGGTCGTTCATAGTTTTGCTGCCGATCCTCGGGTGGCGGACCAGACAACGCTGGCGCAAGCGTGCCGCCGAACACCCGTATCCCGAGTCCGAGCTGCTGGTACAGCGCATGACCAAGGTGGCCGCCAGCCCGGCGGGCCCGAAGGCGGCTGCCGGCCCGATGGACCTGGTCGAGGCGACCGAAGTGATCGCCATGCCCCCCCGATCCGGGGACCTCGGACGGACGCCGCTGGTGCCCGGGCAGGCCATGCATCGAACGACCACCTACCGGGGAGCTGCCGCGCAGGAACATCGACCGGCCGCCCAGCCACGGTACGGCGACCAGCCATGGCCTGCCGCCGCGTCCGCGGCGTCGCCTGCGCCCTCCGGGCGGCAGGCGCCGCAGGACGGCCCTGACGGGCTGTTCAACGGGCGTGATCGCAACGGTGCCCGCATCAGCCAGGACGACAACCCGACCATGGACGGCCTGCGGTACCTGCGTGACCGCGCTGGGCGGTATCCCGATGACCCGTTCGGGCAGTTTGCCGACGGTAACGACGGTGATTTCCGCAGGGACGGACTTCCCGACGCCTCTTCGTTCCAGGAAGACTCCCGCTCCTGGAACGGGCACTCACCTGAAGATCACTCGTACCGGAACGAACCCGACGATGACACCACGACCACAGGTGGCGACGAAGGCGTCTCGGTGGTGAAGCTCGACGCCGTTGGACCGCGGGCGATGATTTCCTATAACGGCAGAGGTCGTGACCGTTATAGCAGGAAGGACCCGTCGTGACGGCTAGCGGTCCGGCAGGCCCGGGTCCCCGGGCTGTTCGCAGACGCCGGGGACTGTTCGTGACGGCGACGGCGGTTGTCGCGTGTGCGATGACGGTCGCCGCCTGCCAGGGCGGCGAAACGACGGCGGTGAGTTCGAAGGCGCCGACCGCACTGGGCTCGGCCTTGGCTCGCTCTTCTTCCCCGACGCCGTCCGCTGCCGCGGCCGGGTCGGCCCCCCATGGCGGCGCACCCCAGGTCCAGAACCAGAACGTGACCTGCCCGGCGGGCGCTCCCACGGTCAGCAACGCCAGTGATCTCAAAATGGCGCTGGCGTCGGCCAATCCCGGCACGGTCATCCGGATGGCTGACGGCATCTACACCGGTGGCTTCACCATCGCCAAGTCGGGCACGGCGGCACAGCCGATCTGGCTGTGCGGTTCGCGCAACGCCGTGCTGGACGGTCAGGATGACACGGACTACATCCTGCACATCGACCATGCCTCCTACGTCCGCCTGTCGGGCTTCAGCGTCCGAAACGGCAAGAAGGGCGTGATGGCGGACGGCACCCAGCACAGCATCATTTCCGGACTGAGCGTCAGCGCAACCGGGGACGAGGCCATCCACCTGCGTTCCTTCAGCTCGGACAATCTGGTGACCGGGAACGTCGTCCGTGACACCGGAAACCGCTCGGAGAAGTTCGGCGAAGGTATTTACATCGGTAGCGCCAGCAGTAACTGGTGCAAGTACTCGAACTGCAAACCGGACAACAGCGACCGGAACTTGGTCGTCGGAAACGACATCGCCGGGACGACGGCGGAGAACATCGACGTCAAGGGAGGCACGGCCGACGGCATCATCTCCGGAAACGTATTGTCCAGTGACAGGCTGGTCGAGGCCGACTCGTGGATCGATCTCAAGGGCAACAAGTGGACCGTCGTGGACAACACCGGTCAGGGCGGCGGAAACATCAAGGATGGTATCCAGACCCATGTCGAGGCCGACGGCTGGGGACGATGGAATGTCATCCGGAACAACTCGCTTGCCGTGAACGGCGCGGGGTTCGGAGTTTATATCCACGACGGAGAAAAAACCCAGAACGTGGTTGGCTGCGACAACAGGATCCAGGGGGCCGACCGCGGCTTCTCCAACGTCAAGTGTGTCTAGACGCAGGATCTCCAGATATGAAATCTTCATTTTTCGATAGGGCTTTTGTTGTTATTTTGTTGGTTTTTCCATCGTGGTTGACCTTCACTCGGTCCGCGGAATCCCCTGCCGCTCGACCACCTTATGAGTGACCTTCCGCTCCGCCACGAACGACAGGAAGGGGATCGTGCCGGCCAGCATGACCAGCACGGTCGGCCCAGCTCCCAGCCGGCATCGAGACGACAGGTCCACGGTCAGCACAAGGTAGACCATGAACAGGAACCCGTGGAGGGGGCTGACGGTCTCGGCGACCACCGGGGCGTCCGCCAGGTACTTCAGCGGCATGCCTATCAGCACGAGCGTGATCAGGCCCACCCCGACGACATAGGCGATCACCCGGAAGCGCAGCAGCGCGCTGTGGATCGCGCGCTCGCTGCCGCGGCCGGGT
>NZ_CAAAFT010000061.1:17626-24228 GCF_900634765.1 Candidatus Protofrankia californiensis
TGCCGCTGCAGGGCCTGGTTCCGGGATCGGGCCGCGGCTGTCCTCCTTGATGGGGGGGGTCACCGCGTCCCCGACCCTGATGGCGTGTCCCGCTCGTAGAGCGAGGCGAGATAGCGGTTGTAGGCTTCCAAGTCCTCGTCATCCTCCTCGTCATCCCCGAAGTCGTTGCCGCGCGAACCGTCGGCGGTGGGTCGACCCTGTCCGTGGCGTTCTTCCCAGGGTTGCCCGTCTACGCCGGAGCGGGTAACCGTCCCGGGCGCGGCAGGAGGGGTGGTTACCTTCGCCGGTCTTGGACGAAGTTCCTCACGTACCATCTGCCACCAGCCGAAGACCACCGCCGCGGCAAAGATCGGCCATTCCACGCCGTAGAAGAGGTTCTGCAGGGTTCCGCGGCTCGACTGCCCCTTCTCCCACTGCCACCACCCGAGTCTGGCGAACAGGCCGATCATGAAGAGTGCAAGGGCGTGTCGCAGGATCCAGGGGGGTGAGAAGAGGATTCGGCGCACGTCTGCGACGCTACATCCGTTCGTGCCCGGCGTGGACGCCGGACGAGCCGATGGTGCGGCTCGCCCGGCCTGGCTGGGGGGGGTTAGCGGGGAACGGGCGAGCCGGAACATTCGGAAACAGCGCCCTGGCCAGCCGGGGTATCACCGGTCTTGAGCACAGCGGATCCGTCCGTACGTTCACATGTCTAGTCGCTCGGGCGCTCGGAAGGGTTGCCGCATCCGGAACATTTTTTTGCGTTGCTAAGTGCTTACTGACCGTCGAAGAGGATGGCCGCGGCAAGCGAGATCTGTCCCGGGGACGAGCGTGTCTGTGGCTGTCTGGGCGGCCTGCCGCCGTCCTGGCTGCCCTGGTCGGGCTCGTCCACGGCTGACACGCTGAGCGTCAGGGTGTGCTCACCCGCGTTCGGGTAAAAGTCGATCTCGATGACCGAGCCCACCCACCTGCTCGGACGGCCCGATCGCACAACCGATTGCACAACAGCGGACGAGACCGTCTTCCCGTCGATGTCGGCCCGTACCGCGCTCTGTACCCCTAGGGTGCCGAGGTACAGGTTCAGGTGACCGGCCTGTCCGGTTATCGGGACGGTGAGCCGGAACTCGCCGGAGGCCCGCAGCGCCAGGGCGTCGGCATGATTCCTGCCCGTCTGCTGTGGGCTGCCCCCGCTCCAGTCGAACCGGCTGGTACCGGGGACGACCGTCGGATCGGCGCCGATCATGTCGAGCCGGCCGATGATCGGCTTTGGCAGGTTTGCGCGCACCCGCTCGCCGACGGACCTGTTCGTGCTGTGACCGTAAAGGACCCAGTCTCTGATGCCCGCGGCCGGAAGGGTGATCCGTTCTTGAGTCATCGAGCCGATGCTGAGCTGAACCTGCGGCGCACCGTTGGTCGACGCCTGGGTCGGCAGGGGCGTGGCCGCCGTGTCGGTTGTGGTCCGTGCAGCCGGCCCGGTCGACGCGGGCTGTTGTGGGGTCGCGGCCGGGGGGGACGAAGCCGCGGTCGTGGAGCCGGCCGGCGGCATCGGGAGTGCCGTGGCCGAGATGGGCTGGTCCTGGTCCTGGTCGTGTGACGGGATCACCTGCATACCGATCATCGTGATCGCCACGACGCCGAGGACCCCGGCGGCGGCACCGAAGGCGATCGCTGCCGGTCGACGGGCAGCGGTCCGTAATCTCCCTCGTCGCCGGATGGTTGCCCCGGAGCCCGGCTTCCGTCGCCGATCACGGGTTGCGCAGTAACGGCTCTCGGGATGGTACGGGGATGATCGGGCTTCGCTGCCCGGCCCGATGATGCGTCCACGGATCCGCGTGGTGTCCGGCTCGTGCGCGCACGCCGCGTCCGTGAGCGCCGCTGGTAGCCACGACCCGGGCTCTGCCCCGGTGTGCCTGTGACGGCGACGGCTGTCACCGCGGCGAGTACCCGTCATGTTGCCTCCCCACCCTGCAGCCGCGCCCGCGGATCAACATCCCGCCGCGGACGCGGAACACCCCTTCGCGTCTCGGAGTGCTTCTTGCTCAGTCGTGCCGCGGGATCGGGCGCCGGCGTGGACGGCGACCACTGGGCGCTCCCACGTGTGTTCTCACGCGCACCCGCCAACAGGATGCGCTCCAGTTCACCCGCACCCTTCGAGGTCTGGCTCTTCACCGTGCCGACGGAGATGCCCAGGGCGCGGGCGGTCTCGTCCTCGGAGAGGTCGAAGGCGTACCGGAGCACCACGCATTCCCGTTTGCCGGCCGACAGCGACATCAACGCCGCCCGGACGTCGACGACCGCCGGCACGTCAGTGTCGGTGCTGTGGGTCTCGGCCAGGTTGCCGAGCACGCCGAGGCCGCGCCGCTCGCGCATGATCCGCCGCAGGCGGGTCGCCGCCATGTTCGCGACGGTACGTCTGAGGTAGGCCAGCGGGCTGTCGGCCTGACGCACCCTGTCCCAGTGCCGCCATGCGGCGGTGAACGCGTCGGCTGTGATGTCGTCGGCGGCGTCATGGTCGTTGGTCAGCAGATAGGCGAGCCGGGCCAACTGGCGGTGGTGTTGCTCGAAGAAGGAATGGAACTCGGCGACCGGACTGCCGTGACCGTCGAGGTCGCCGTTCACGGCAGTCGGGTGTGCACGGACGCGATCGTCGACGGACCTGCCGATGGGACCGTCCGGTTCAACGGAAATGCCCGGTTCGGTGGTGTCGCCGTCCCATTCCAACCGGCGTGCTCCTGAAGCTCGTCCGATGGGCGATACGCCACCTGTGTGGATCTCGCCCGATGGCAGGATGAGAGAAGTATGTCCGGCTCGGAGCCTAGGGTCTGTGCCGGGTCCGTACAATTCGGTCATCATGTGCCGGGATCAAGCGGTTCACCCCAGCGGCGCGATCATGTTTCTGGCGCGCCGGCGGCTCAGGTCCCCAGGTCCCCAGGTCTCTGGATCATTGCCGGATGCGGAGATGATGTTTCCGTGGGACGCCGGTCGGGGTATGCCCGCGCATATGGGTGCTTTGTACGAAGCCGTTGCGGGCCGCCAGGCTGTCCGCCTGCACCAGCCCGCCCCGCCGCCTCCACTTGATCCTGAGATCCCGATCCCGGATGACCCCGGTCCACTGCTTCCCAGCACCCCCGATCTTCCTCCCGCGCCACACGAGCCCTCGCCCTACACCGAACCCACCCCGACGGAACCCGAGCCTGAGCCCGAACCCGTCTGAGCCCGAATCTGCCTGAGAAGGTCGCCGTACCGTCCTGTGTCTCGTTCGTTCGTCCCGGCGGGTCAGCCGTCGGGACGGCGTGGTGGTGCCGCTCGGTTGGCGATCGCGGATGCGATGTGCGTGGCCGGATGGCCGTGGATACGGTGGGTTGATGCGCGCGGTGACAGTGGCGTCTTTCGGTGCTCCCGAGGTCATGTCGTGGGTGGAGGTGGACGACCTCGCTCCGCCCGGCCCGGACGAGGTCGCGATCGACGTGGTCGCCTCCGCGGTGAACCGGGCTGATCTGTTGCAACGCCAGGGTTTCTACCCGCCCCCGCCGGGCGCTTCCGCCGTCCTGGGGCTGGAATGCTCCGGCCGGATCGCCGCGGTCGGCGCCGGGGTGACCGCATGGCAGCCCGGGGACGAGGTCTGCGCCCTGCTCTCCGGTGGCGGATACGCGACGAGGGTCAATGTTCCCGCGTCCCACGTGCTCCCGGTGCCGGCCGGTGTCTCGCTGCTCGAGGCCGCCGGGCTGCCCGAGGTTGCGGCCACGGTCTACTCGACGGTGTTCGGGGTGGCCGGTCTGCGTGACGGTGAGGTGTTCCTGGTGCACGGCGGGGCGTCCGGGATTGGTACGTTCGCGATCCAGGCGGTGCGGGCGCTGCGGCCGTCATCGACGATCGCGACTACCGCGGGTAGCCCGGCGAAGCTGGACCGCGTCCGTGAGCTCGGAGCCGATCTCGCCATCTCCTATCGGGACGAGGACTTCGTCGACCGGGTGCGGGAGGCCACCGGCGGCCGTGGCGCGGACGTGATCCTCGACAACATGGGTGGGTCTTACCTGGCGCGCAACGTCGAGGTGTTGGCCGTCGAGGGGCGCATCGTCGTCATCGGGCTCCAGGGCGGGCGAAAGGGCGAGCTGAACCTCGCGGCATTGCTGGCCAAGCGGGGAACCGTCCACGCGGTGTCCCTGCGGGCCCGGCCGGACGCGCAGAAGGCCGTGATCGTGGCGGGCGTCCGCGAGCAGATCTGGCCGGCGATCGAGGCGGGGGCGGTCCGCCCGGTGATCGATCGGGTGGTGCCGATCGAGAAGGTCGCTGAGGCGCATCAGCGTGTCGAGGAGTTCGGCCACGTGGGCAAGGTCGTGCTCGCTGTGGACACCCCGTAGCGGTCCAGGCGGAACCCGGGCCCGGGAAAAGAAACGGCCGCGCCTTGGCCTGCCGTGCCGGAATCTGATTACAGGCAGTGATATGAGTGGCCGTCTGTTGCTGATGGTGTCCGGCTGGGGACCCATTTCCATCCTGCCCGTATGCCCGCCAGGGCGACCAGGCAGGATGGGTGCATGGCAGATCAACCGGACCCACGGGTCGTGGTCGTTGGACCGGACGGAACACTGGACGAGGACGCGGCGGCCGCTCGTTCGCGGGTCGTGTCCGGCCAGCTCGGCGGCGACTCGGCCGCTTCGCCCGCCGACGAAGGCGACGAGGAGCATCCGAACGCGCTCATGGACATGGTCTCCCAGCCGGACAAGGTGATGCGGATCGGCTCAATGATCAAACAGCTTCTGGAGGAGGTGCGGGCGGCGCCGCTGGACGAGGCGAGCAGGGTACGCCTCCGGGAGATCCACCATAACTCGATCAGGGAACTCTCCGACGGGCTCGCTCCGGAACTCTCCGAGGAGCTCGGCCGGCTCACCCTCCCGTTCGACAACACGCAGACCCCCAGCGACGCTGAGCTGCGGATCGCCCAGGCACAGCTCGTCGGGTGGTTGGAAGGTCTCTTCCATGGCATCCAGACGGCACTGTTCGCACAGCAGATGGCTGCCCGTGCCCAGTTGGAGGAGATGCGTCGGCGGGCCCTGCCGAGCGGTCCCCAGGCGGGAGAGCAGTTCGGTCGCGGTGCCTATCTGTGAACCCGCGGACGGCGTCCTGCTGACGGATCGCGGCCAGGCCACGATCCGTCAGCAGATCACGATCTGTCAGCAGGTTGCCATTGCGGCGTGAGACCGCGTCGTGGCGTGAGAGCGCATTGCCGCGTAAGGCCGTCAGCTTGCCGGGCTGACCGAGCTCATGTTGAAGTCCGGGATGCGCAGGGCCGGCATCCGAGCGAGGGTGAACCAGTCCCCCCACTCACGCGGAAGTGTCCGGACCGTCGCTCCGACTTCGGTGACTCGACCCAGCAGGTCCACCGGGCTCTCGTTGAACCGGAAGTTGTTGACCGTGCCGACGACCTCACCGTTTTCGACCAGATAGACACCGTCACGGGTGAGCCCGGTGAGCAGGAGAAGCTGTGGGTCGACCTCGCGGATGTACCACAGGCAGGTCAACAGCAGTCCCCGCGAGGTGTTTGCGATCATCTCGTCGAGGGATGCGGTCCCGCCGCCGTCGAGGGTCAGGTTGTCGACGAACGGGGTCACCGCCACGTCGCCACCATCCGCGCCGCCGCCCGCCGCGCCGCCGCCCGCCTCGCCACTGCGCCTGGCAGCACTGCGCGCCGAGGCGCGCGTCTGGACCAGCGCGGCCAGCTTGCCGTCCGTGATCCAGTCGGTGCGCCGCAGCGGCAGCCCGTTGTCGAACACGCTGGACGTCGCCGACGACGCCCCGGCGATCACGAACGGGGTCGCCGGCAGTTCCGGGTCCAGCGGGTCGCTGAACAGGTGCAGTCCGGCCGGGCCGAGCGCCTCGCCGATCCTGGTGCCGCCACCGGCCTTGCTGAACACCGTGCGTCCCTCGGCGGCGTCACGGCCGGCAGCCGACCAGTAGGTGTAGGTCAGCAGGTCGGCGACGGCCGACGGCGGCAGCAGCGTCTCGTAGCGCCCGGCGGGCAGCTCCACCGAGCGTGCGCTCCAGGCCAGGCGCCGGCGCAGGAGCGCGTGGGTGTCGGGCACGGACACGTCGGTGAAGTCGTGGGTGGACTGGCCGTGCCACACCGAGCCGGACGGCGTGGTGCTCTTGGCGTTCCACTCCACCGACCCGGTCGGCTGGCTGTGCCGTAGCCGCAGGCCCGCGGAGGTGCCCAGCCAGGTGGTGGTCAGGTCGTGCTGGGCGAAACCGAACAGGCGGTGCCCGTCCGCTCGCGCCGCGGCGAACGCGTCGCCGAGCTCACGCGCGAACTCGGTGAACACGCTCGTGCTGGTGCGCTGCGCGGGGTCGGTGAAGGTCGCCTCCGCGACTGCTTCGGCGGCGGCCACCGCGGTCTCGCCCCGGGAATGCGGTGCGCCGACGCCGGCGCCGGGACCGAGCAGCTCGGCGTAGTCATCGGCGTCCTCGGCTTCGCGGGCGTCCGCCTCGGACAGGCGCAGCAGCTTCTCCAGGACGTCGTCGTCGGTCACGTTGCTTGCCGATCGCACCCCGAACGCCCGACCCACCATGCTGATCACGGTGACGGATCGGTCGCGGGCCGCGCCGTTGGTCGTCAGGGTGTTGTTCGC
>NZ_CAAAFT010000061.1:24505-29009 GCF_900634765.1 Candidatus Protofrankia californiensis
CTCGTGGGACTGCACGGTCACCGGCCTGCCTCTCGCTGGGTGTTGAGGATGTTGACGTCCCGGAACAGCGCCGAGGGGCAGCCGTGGCTGACCGCCGCGACCTGGCCGGGCTGGCCCTTGCCACAGTTGAACGTCCCACCCAGGACATAGGTCGCCTCGCCGCCCACGGCCTCGAGCGACCCCCAGAAGTCGGTGGTGGTCGCCTGGTAGGCGACGTCGCGCAGCTGCCCGACGATCCGGCCGTCGCGGATCTCGTAGAACCGTTGGCCGGTGAACTGGAAGTTGTACCGCTGCATGTCGATCGACCAGCTCTTGTCACCGACGATGTAGATCCCCCGGTCCATCCGGGAGATCAGCTCCTCTGTGGACGGCCCGCCCGGCGCGGGCTGCAGCGACACGTTCGCCATCCGCTGGATCGGCACGTGCCCGGAAGAATCGGCGAACGCGCAGCCGTTGGAACGCCCGGTTCCCAGGGCCGTGGCGTTCTGCGCGGCCATCCGGCGGTCGAGCTGGTAGCCGACCAGGGTGCCGGCACGGACGATGTTCCACTGCCCGGCCTGCACGCCTTCGTCGTCGTAGCCGATCGTCGCCAGACCGTGGGGGGCCGTGCGATCTCCGGTGACGTGCATGGCAGGGGAGCCGTAGCGCAGTTTTCCGATCTTGTCGAGGGTGACGAAGGAGGTCCCGGCATAGGCGGCCTCGTAGCCCAGCGCCCGGTCGAGTTCGGTGGCGTGCCCGACCGACTCGTGGATCGTCAGCCACAGGTTCGACGGGTCGATCACCAGGTCGTAACGCCCTGGTTCGACGGAGGACGCCTTGGCCTTCTCGGCGAGCAGGGACGGGATCAGCTCGATCTCGGCGTCCCAGTCCCAGCAGCCCGCGGCGGGGCCGGCGACCAGCCACTCCCAGCCGCGGCCGACCGGGGGGGCGATCGTCCGCATGGTCTCGAACCCGCCGGCGGCGCGCTCGACGCGGGTCGCCTCGATCTGGCAGATCACCCGGACGCGCTGCTGGGTGGTGGTCGTCCCGGCGAGGTCGGCGTAGAACTTGTTCTCCAGCACCTGGCCGAGCCTGCCGTCGACATGATCGACATCCTCGGCGGCCATCAGCGTACGGCACAGCCCCCCGACGCGCTCGATCTTTTCGGCCGTCTCGACGGTGAACGGATCGACCGCATAGGCCGACACCCACCTCGCGTCCGCGTGCACCGGCTCGTCGGCAAGCTCCACCGGTTCGCTGTTCAGCGGATGCGCCACCCGCGCGATCTCGACCGCCTCACGGGTCACCCGGACGGCCTCGTCCACGGTCAGGTCGACACCGGCGGCAAACCCCCATGTCCCGTTGTGCACGACCCGGACGGCGAAGCCGACCGACTGGCCGTCACCACGGCTTTCCAGGCCGCCGTCCCGGAAGGACAGGGATGCGTTGCGGATCCGTTCGATGCGGATGTCGGCGTGGGTGGCCCCCAGGTCGCGGGCGGTCTGCAGGGCGGCGTCGGCAAGGGCGGCGCGGGGCAGCGCGAGGAACTCGGCGTCGATGTCGTGGGCCGGGGTGCCGGCGGCGTCCGGACTCGTTCGCCCGGCGCCGCTCACGGGAACGCCGCCCGCGGATGTGGTAGTGGCAGATGTGGCCATGGAGTCATCCTGGCCTCCGGCGAAAGGATCTGTCCCGCGGGGCGGTGGTCGGTGTCGCCGGGCGCCACGGCGACACCGGGTGGCGTGAGGCCAGGCGCCGGCGGCGTCCAGCCGAACACCGACGGCATCAGCGGAACATCCCGTGGCATCAGCGCAGGCATCAGCGCAACAGCGACGGCATCAGTGGAAGAGGCGTTCGAGGACGTGGGCGACGCCGTCTGCGTCGTTGGACGCGGTGATCTCGTCGGCGGCGGCGAGGACGTCCGGGTGGGCGTTGGCGACCGCGACGGAGTACCCGGCCCAGGCGAACATCGGCAGGTCGTTCGGCATGTCACCGAAGGCGATCGCGCTCTGCGCGGACACGCCGTAGCCGGCCGCGATCTCCGCCAGGGCGATGCCCTTGGAGACGCCTGCCCCGGCGATCTCAACAAGATCATAACTTGACGTGGTGACCACGGCCGTCGACCCGGCGATGGCCACGATGCTGCCGTAGACGTCGGCGAAGCTGCCCGTGGACAGGGCGCGCCTGACCAGCAGTTTCGTCGCGGGCAAGGCCGTGAGCAGCTCAGCGGCACCACCGACGACCTCGTGCGGATCGGGCCACATCGTGGTGAAGGTCGGCTCCCGGCCGAATCGCGTACCGCTCTCCACGGCAAAGGACGCGTCCGGCACGATCGCCCTGATCTCGGTGACCAGATGGAGCGCGGTGGCGGGATCCAGGATGCGGTGCCTGAAGGTGGCGAAGTTGTCCAGATCGTAGACGAGCGCGCCGTTCGCGCAGATCGCCAGACCCGACGTGCCGGTCTGGGTCACGATGTCGGCCATGACCCGGGTCGGGCGTCCGGTGACGAAGAGGACGATGGATCCGGCGTTCCTGACCCTGCGCAGCACGGCCCGCGTACGATCCGAGATCGTGCCGTCGGTGCGGATCAGCGTCCCGTCGAGGTCGGTGGCGACGAGCGCTGGGCAGAACACAATCGTTTAGTAAACCGCATCCGGGCCGGTTGTGTCGCCGGAAGCCTGGATCCCTGGGTCGCGGAGGGCCAAAGGCAGCCTGATCATGTTTCCGCCGTGTATCCCGCGCGCTCGTTGGGTGCTGCGTTAGCATGCGCGTGGTCCGGGAGGCCGAGGTCCCTGGGTCGCTGGCCGGAGAGGGTTCCGGACGGCGAACAGTCCTTCCAGCGTCCAGAATGATCATTATTGCGACTGGTGGGAGGGAAGGTGTTCGGACGGCGATGAAAACGTTCGATGAACTATATCTTGAGCTGGCCGGAAAATGGCGCGAACGAACGCCCGGCTCCGGCAGTGTCGACGCTCTGGACAAAGGGATTCACCACATCGGGAAGAAACTCCTCGAAGAAGCCGCGGAAACCTGGATGGCGGCGGAGCACGAGGGGACGGAGCGGGTCGCCGAGGAGCTGTCGCAGCTGCTGTACTGGAGCCAGCTGGTGATGATTTCCGTGGGTCTGACACCGCACGACGTATACTCCAGATTGTGATGACGGCCCTTCGGTGCACATTCGGCGCCGAACTGTGACACGGGGGCGATGATGCTTCGACTCGCGGTGCCCAACAAGGGGGCGCTGGCGACCGCGTCCAGTCAGTTGCTCGTCGATGCGGGTTACCATGCGCGTCGCGAATCGGCGGAGCTGGTCATCACCGATATCGAGAACGACATCGAGTTCTTCTTCCTCCGGCCTCGTGACATCGCCGTCTATGTCGGGGCGGGTCGGCTGGACATCGGTATCACCGGCCGTGACCTCCTGATCGACAGTGGGGTCGCCGCCGACGAGCTGCTGCCGTTGGGCTTCGGCTTCTCGACCTTCCGCTACGCCGTGCCGGAAGGCAGCCTGACCGACACCGACGGTCTGACCGGTATGCGGATCGCCACGTCGTTTCCCGGTCTGGTCGCCGCCGACCTGGCCAGGCGCGGAATCGACGCGCAGATCGTCAGGCTGGACGGCGCGGTGGAAACCGCCATCCGGCTCGGGGTCGCCGACGCCGTCGCGGACGTGGTGGAGACCGGGCGCACGCTGCGGGCCCATGGATTAACGCTGCTGGGCGAACCGGTGCTGCGCTCCGAAGCCGTGGTCGTCGTGAAGAAGGGGTTGGACCTCACCTCGGCGCACGAACGGTTGTTGCGCCGGATCCAGGGCGTTCTGGTCGCCCGACGCTACGTCATGATGGATTACGACGTCCCGAACTCCGTGCTTGAGAAGGCATGCGAGATAACCCCCGGCTATGAATCGCCGACCATATCCCCGCTGCAGCGTGAGGACTGGGTCGCGGTGCGCGCCATGGTGCCCCACACGGAGCTGAATCGGGTGATGGACGACCTGTGGGAGATCGGCGCCCGGGGCATTATCGTCTCCTCCATTCAGGCCTGCCGGCTGTAGGGGGCGTCGGGGGGCGTCCCTGGCGCGCTGGTGGTACCGGTGTGATGCCGCTGAAGTGCTGTGCGTGGCCGGGCGCTGCGGGGGGGTCAGCGGTGGCTGAGAATGAGCGACATACCCTCGTTGCGGGTTGCGGTGCTCAGGAACTGACCACGTACCGCCGAGGTCACTGTGCGGGCACCCGGCTTGCGGACCCCACGCATGGACATGCACAGATGCTCGGCTTCGACCACGACCATGACCCCCCTGGGTGAGAGGGCCTGTTCCAGCGCGTCGGCGATCTGGGTTGTCAGCCGTTCCTGCACCTGTGGACGTCGCGAGTACAGGTCGACGAGCCGGGCGAGCTTGGACAGCCCGGTGATCTGGCCGTTTTCGTTCGGAATGTAGGCCACATGCGCCTTTCCGGCGAACGCGACCAGATGGTGTTCGCACAACGATGTGAAGTCGATGTCGCGAACCAGCACCATCTCTTCGTGA